>JAMPBI010000215.1 GCA_023666775.1 Alistipes sp.
CATATACCAGAAGGGATCCTAACGATACATAGTGGGTGATGAAAAACGTCCCGAAAAACAGCACGACTCCGGTAATAATGAAGTACGGGTGGAAGGACAGGATAAGACCCGCCGTGGCGGCAATGCCCTTCCCACCTTTAAAGCCCATATAAAACGGGTAATTGTGTCCGAGGATCGCACCCGCTCCGGCATACAGGCTCAGCAGATATACCGTATCCGGGTGGCTCGCGCCAAATAACAACTTCACGATCCATACTGCCGCCATGCACTTTAAACAGTCTCCCGCCAGAACGATCAGCCCGGCTTTGGTTCCAAGTACGCGCAGCGCGTTTGTCGTGCCGGAATTGCCGCTTCCATGCTCTCTTATATCAATTCCATGCATTTTTCCGTAAAAATATGCCGTCTGGAATAAACCCAGCGCATAACCGATCACGATACAGATAATACGTTCCATTTTATTTTTCCTTTTCCTTTCGTTCCCGAATGATAAATCTTAATGACGTTCCCCTGAAACCAAACGTATCCCGTATCTTATTTTCGATATATCTGGTATAGGAAAAATGCATTAATTCTTTGTCGTTTACAAAAATAACAAAGGTAGGCGGCTTGACGGCAACCTGCGTAATATAAAACAGCTTCAGGCGTTTTCCCTTGTCGGAAGGCGGCTGCTGCATGGCGACCGCCTCGGTCAGGATCTCGTTGAGAACGCCCGTCGCGATCCTTAAATTCTGCGATTCGATCACCGCGTCGATCAGGTCAAAGATTTTCGGAAGCCTCTGTCCCGTCTCGGCGGATACAAACATGATCTCCGCGTATGGGATAAAGGATAGGATCTGCTTAATGCGGCTCGTGTGTTCATGCATGGTTTTGTCGTCTTTCTCGATGGCGTCCCACTTGTTCACAACGATGATGATACCTTTGCCGCGCTCATGGGCGATACCCGCGATCTTGGCGTCTTGCTCCGTAACGCCCTCCGTCGCGTCGATCACCACAAGCACCACGTCCGCCCGCTCTACCGCCGTCACGGTACGGATAATACTGTAACGCTCCAGTTCCTCCTTGATCCTGCTCTTACGCCGAAGTCCCGCCGTATCGATAAAGACATAAGGCTTTTTGTTGTGGACCACCTCCGTGTCGATGGCGTCTCTCGTCGTTCCCGCGATATCCGACACGATCACACGGTTGCTTCCCGTCAGTTTATTGATAATGGACGATTTGCCCACGTTCGGTTTTCCTACGATGGCGACACGCGGTCTTTCGTCCTCTTTTTCCTCAAGCTGTTCTTTCGTGAAATATCCCGTGACCGTGTCCAGAAGTTCTCCCAGTCCCAGCTTGGATGCCGCCGAAACGGCAATCGGCTCGCCGATCCCCAGATTATAAAATTCATATACGTCCGGCATAAACTTGTCAAAGTTGTCCACTTTGTTCACGCAAAGCACCACCGGCTTCCTGCTGCGCCTCAGCAGATCCGCCACCTTGCCGTCCGCGTCCACCATTCCCTGACGGACGTCTACGATAAATACGATCACGTCTGCCGTGGCAATGGCGATCTCTGCCTGTTCCCTCATCTGGGAAAGAATGATATCCTTGCTGTCCGGCTCGATCCCTCCCGTATCGATCATGGTAAACGTATGATTAAGCCATGTAACTTCCGCGTATATCCTGTCCCTGGTCACTCCCGGGGTATCTTTTACTATGGAAATCTGTTCTCCCGCAAGTACGTTGAACAATGTTGATTTCCCCACATTCGGCCGCCCTACAATGGCAACAACTGGTCTGCTCATTTCTTCTCTCCTTAAACAATACTGTTTTTATAATAGCAATTTAATTGATTTTTGTAAATATTTATGATATAAATTATTCATACTTATACATAGAAGGAGATTTTATGAAATATAAATTTTTGACATTGTTTCTTACTATGATGATGGTTGTTTCGGTCCATGCTGCCGTTCTGGCGGAGGACAAGGAATACAAACTCTCGGCGATCGACCTGATCGTTTCCGTGGACGGGGACTTGAACGCGTTGACCAGAGGCGTTTCCGAGAGCAATCCCGCTCTGGAGATCCTCGGTACGGACGCCGTTTCCATGCAGAATATCTATATCCGCAACAACATTTACCTGGACGTATTTCCCGACGACATGCGTTATGAAATACTGATCACCGCCACCGAGCTGGCAGATAAGGAAAACGCCGGTTTCGACACGTTGGAAGACGCCGCCCTTTTGGAATATATGGAACGGCTGAATGAAGAATTTGCCGCCGCCCCAAACAGCGAGCTGCTTTCGATGGACTTATATGAAAATGACGTAACAAAATATATCCACACAAGCACCCTCACCACGCAGGAGCTTTCCGACAGAACCGTCTCCGTGTACGCGGAACGCTATTACACCGTAATGAACGGTTTTAATTATTATTTCACCCTCCAGACGAACGATCCGGAAATGGGCGGCGGATTATCCTCCACGCTGACCGCCATGGTAAACAGCGCGCAGTATACCGAGTTAAAATCTTCCTTAGGCGAATCGGGATTTTTTAACGAAATGTACGAGATGTTCATGGGTTTCGGACTGACCGTCCTGATCCTCGGCACGATCCTGTTTCTGATCACCAGAAAACCGAAACGTTAAACGAAACGAGGCCGGCGCATTCTTTTGCGCCAGCCTTTTTCGTCTTGTCTGATTGGGAAAATGCTTTGTAATTTCCCTATTTTGCCGGATAAGAAACCGCCCTGCGATTTCCTTATTCAAATGACGTGCTGGATCTCTTCTACATAATTGAGCTTCTTGCGGATTGATTCCATCTTCCTGTCCGTCCGGTAGATCGTATCCGCGCACTCTTTCAATTCCTGAACAATCCTGCTGTCATCTTCGCCGATCGTCTTCTTATAGTGGATCTGGTGTTCTAAGGAAGCCCAGAAATCCATGGCAATGGTACGGATCTGAACCTCCACGTTCATGTACTCCTTGCGGTCGGATAAAAAAATCGGCACTTCCACTACGATATGAAGGCTTCGGTAGCCGTTCGCTTTCGGGTGCTGGATATAATCCTTGATCTGCACCATACGGATATCGTCCTGGTTCGTAAGCATTTCCGCTACGGAATAGATATCCTCCACAAACGGGCATATTACCCGGATCCCCGCTATATCATGCATATTCTTGCGGATCGAGTCGAACGTAAGTCCGTATCCCTTCCGGTTCGCCTTCTCAAAAATACTCATCGGTTCCTTGATCCTCGATTTGATCGTCGAAATCGGATTTCTCTGACTTCTCACATGGAACTCTTCATTTAAAATCTCCAGCTTTGTCCGGACTTCTTTGATTGCACAGGTATACATCATCATCAGCTCCCGAAACTGCACAGCCTGCGAATGAAATTCATCGCCTTTCTGCTTGCTGAGCGAATCCGCAACCTCGTATGAAAATATCTGGTCCATAATACTCTCCTTTGTATCCCCTTAAACCTTGTGGCATACTGCTTTATTTCTTCTTTTAGTATAACTCGAAAATATGTACAAATTATGTACAACTGATAAAAATGACGAAAAAATTATTAATTTTTTAAATAATTCTATGCACTATTACCTATTTAATCCTCCAATCCATCTTTCGTATAGTGGTTTGACGCGTCCCACAGGATCCACTCGTCATACCCCGCGTCGTAAACCGCCTGTATCTGTTTGCGGATCTCGTCCCCTCCATACGGAATATGCCCCGTAACCCAGCTTGCCGTAAAACTCTGGAGCCACGGACGCACAACCGCCCGATCCGCCTCCTCCACCGCTTCCATTTTCTTTATGGAGTCTTTCAGCGCCTCATAAACCGTCTCATACGGAGCGGCGTCCGGCACGCTCAGACCAAACGTTCCGCTCTGGTAATGGGACGGGTAAACCATCGGACAGATGATATCGACGACGCTGCCGATCTCCCTGTAATCCTGACCGATGATCCGCGCGTCCACATCGCTATGGATAACCGTTCCGAACACGTCCGCTCCCAGAACGATATCTTTTTCATGCAGCCGTTCCACGGCGTAAGACAAAAAATCCCGTATCGCCTGTTTTTTGGTGTAGCTCTGCGTATCAACGCCGTAATCCGCGTTCTGCGCCGCCTCTCCTTCCGGGAACCTCACATAATCAAACTGTATTTCATCAAACCCCAGATCCGCCGCTTTTAACGCCACATCGGTAATGTATTCCCACGTTTCTTTCTTATAGGGATTGATCCACGCGATACCGTTCTTATCCGTCAATAAGCTCCCGTCCGGGTTTTTGACCGTATACTCCGGGTGCGCTTCGGCAAGGCACGGGTCTTTAAAACATACCACCCGCGCGATCGTATAAATGTCGTGTTCCTTCAGCGTCTTCATTAATCCTTCCATATCCGGGATATAGCGGATACACGCGCCGATTTCGTCCGCTTCCTCCAGATCCATGCGGTAAGTGATCTTTCCGTCGTCATTTTTGATGTCGATCACCATGGTATTCAGTTCCGTCTCGTCAAGCAGCGCGATCAGATCCTCCATACGCTCGTTTCCCGCTATGGGACCGGTGACATAAATCCCTTTTACTTACGGTAACTGCCGTTTTTCCGGCGGTTCTTCCTCTTCCGGCTCCGTCTCTTCCTCCTGC
>JAMPBI010000216.1 GCA_023666775.1 Alistipes sp.
CAAGGGGTGAAACGACGATGGAGAAAAACAGGATACGTCCACAACAGTTTGGTAAGAATGTCAGAATGAGCTATTCAAAGCGGAAAGAAGTTTTGGAAATGCCGAATCTGATCGAAGTTCAGAAAAATTCTTATCAATGGTTTCTGGACGAGGGACTCAAGGAAGTCTTTGACGATATCTCTCCGATTGCGGACTACAGCGGCCATTTAAGCCTGGAATTCGTGGATTTCGTGTTATGCGAAGATGATGTCAAGTATTCCATTGAGGAGTGCAAAGAACGAGATGCAACATATGCAGCTCCTCTTAAGGTAAAGGTCAGACTTTACAACAAGGAAAAGGATGAAATCAGCGAGCACGAGATTTTCATGGGTGATCTGCCGCTTATGACGGCAACGGGCACATTTGTTATCAATGGTGCGGAAAGAGTTATTGTAAGCCAGTTAGTTCGTTCACCTGGTATTTACTATGATATCCAGCATGATAAGATTGGCAAGAAGCTGTATTCCTGTACGGTTATTCCGAACCGTGGCGCATGGCTGGAATATGAGACGGATTCCAATGATATTTTTTACGTTCGCGTAGACAGGACGAGAAAGGTTCCGGTAACCGTTCTTGTAAGAGCGCTGGGATACGGAAGCAATCAGGAAATCATTGATCTGTTCGGCGAGGAGCCGAAGGTCGTTGCCACCCTGGCAAAAGACGTTGCGACAAATTATCAGGAAGGTCTTCTTGAATTATATAAGAAGATCCGTCCGGGCGAGCCTTTGTCCGTTGACAGCGCGGAGAGTCTTATCAACGCGATGTTTTTTGACCCTAGAAGATATGATCTGGCTAAGGTTGGCCGTTACAAATTCAATAAAAAGCTTTCCTTTAAGAAAAGGATCGCCGGGCATGTACTGGCGGAAGACGTTGTGGCGCCTTCAACGGGTGAAGTGATTGCGGAGGCGGGAATAACCGTATCAAGAGAACTGGCGGACACGATCCAGAACGCGGCGGTACCGTCTGTATTTGTGCAGGTGGAAGAGCATAAGGTTAAGATCCTTTCCAATATGATGGTGGATCTGACAAGCTGGGTTGATATTTCCAAGGAAGAAGCCAGAAAACTGGGCGTTTCCGAGGCGGTTTATTATCCGGTTCTCAAGCATATTCTGGAAGAAAACGCGGACGATATTAAGGCTGCGATCAAGAAGAATGCCTCGGATCTCGTGCCGAAGCATATAACGATAGAAGATATACTGGCGTCGATCAACTATAATCTCCATCTGGAGTACGGCGTCGGAACAAAGGACGATATTGACCATCTGGGTAACCGTCGTATCCGTGCCGTTGGCGAGCTGCTGCAGAATCAGTATCGAATCGGTCTTTCAAGACTGGAGAGAGTGGTTCGTGAGAAGATGACAACCCAGGCGTTGTCTGAGGTTTCACCGCAGTCTCTTATCAATATCAAGCCGGTAACGGCGGCAGTTAAGGAGTTTTTCGGAAGTTCACAGTTGTCCCAGTTTATGGATCAGAATAATCCTCTGGGTGAGCTGACTCATAAGAGACGTCTGTCCGCGTTGGGACCTGGCGGTCTGTCGAGGGACCGTGCCGGTTTCGAGGTGCGTGACGTTCATTATACGCATTATGGAAGAATGTGTCCGATCGAGACGCCGGAAGGTCCGAACATCGGATTGATCAATTCCCTTGCTTCTTACGCAAGGATCAACGAATATGGTTTTGTTGAGGCTCCGTATCGTCTGGTAGACAAATCGGATCCTAAAAATCCGCGCGTAACCGACGAGGTTCGTTATCTCACTGCGGACGAGGAAGATAATTATTATGTAGCGCAGGCGAACGCGGAACTTGACGACGACGGACATTTTGTCAAAAATTCCGTATCGGGCCGTTACAGAGAGGAAACTTCGGAATTTGACCGCGCGAAGATCGATCTGATGGACGTGTCTCCTAAGATGGTATTTTCCGTTGCGACGTCTATGATCCCGTTCCTTGAGAATGATGACGCGAACCGTGCGCTTATGGGCTCCAACATGCAGCGTCAGGCAGTGCCGCTTCTCACTACGGAAGCGCCGGTCGTGGGTACGGGTATGGAATACAAGGCGGCTGTTGACTCCGGAGTCTGCGTTGTCGCAAAGAACGCAGGCGTTGTGGAACGTGTTGAGTCCAATCAGATCGTTATTTTCACGAAGGAAGGCAAGAGAGACGTATATAAACTGACAAAGTTTTCACGCAGTAATCAGAGTAACTGCTACAATCAGAGACCGATCGTATTTAAGGGCGATAAGGTTGAGGCGGGAGATGTGATCGCAGACGGTCCGTCAACCGCGGACGGCGAGATCGCTTTAGGTAAAAATCCGCTTATCGGCTTTATGACGTGGGAAGGCTACAATTACGAGGACGCCGTTTTACTGAGCGAAAGATTGGTTCAGGACGATGTTTATACATCGGTTCATATAGAAGAGTACGAGGCGGAATCCAGAGATACGAAACTGGGACCGGAAGAGATCACAAGAGACGTTCCGGGCGTCAGTCCGGAAGCGTTAAAGGATCTGGACGAGAGAGGTATTATCCGTATCGGCGCGGAGGTCCGCGCAGGCGATATCCTTGTAGGTAAGGTTACTCCGAAGGGAGAGACGGAACTTACCGCGGAGGAGAGGCTTCTTCGCGCGATCTTCGGTGAAAAAGCAAGAGAAGTAAGAGATACATCATTGAAAGTACCGCACGGCGAGTACGGTATTGTTGTTGACGCCAAAGTATTTACAAGAGAAAACGGCGACGAACTGTCACCGGGAGTTAATCAGGCAGTCCGCATTTACATTGCCCAGAAGAGAAAGATTTCCGTGGGCGATAAAATGGCGGGACGTCATGGTAACAAGGGTGTCGTTTCAAGAATTTTGCCGGTGGAGGATATGCCGTTCCTTCCGAACGGACGTCCGCTGGATATTGTATTAAATCCGCTGGGTGTTCCTTCCCGTATGAATATCGGACAGGTGCTTGAGATCCATTTAAGCCTCGCGGCGAAAGCGCTTGGATTTAACATTTCAACCCCTGTATTTGACGGCGCGGACGAAAACGCGATCATGGATACGCTGGATCTGGCAAATGATTATGTCAATCTTGAATGGAAAGAATTTGAGAAGAAGCATAAAAATGAGCTTGGCAAGGACGTTATGAATTATCTGTATGAGAACCGCGATCATCGTGAAATCTGGAAAGGCGTTCCGCTGTCACGCGACGGTAAAGTAAGGCTTCGCGACGGCAGGACGGGAGAATATTTTGACAGTCCGGTAACCATCGGCCACATGCATTACCTGAAGCTCCATCACCTGGTTGACGATAAGATCCATGCCCGTTCAACCGGTCCGTATTCGCTTGTTACACAGCAGCCGTTAGGCGGTAAAGCGCAGTTCGGCGGACAGCGTTTCGGTGAAATGGAAGTTTGGGCGCTGGAGGCTTATGGAGCGTCCTATACGTTACAGGAGATCTTAACGGTTAAGTCCGATGACGTTGTGGGACGTGTTAAGACGTATGAAGCGATCATTAAGGGCGTTAATATTCCTGAACCAGGTATCCCTGAGTCATTCAAGGTACTCCTCAAGGAATTACAGTCTCTTGCCTTAGACGTTAAGGTGTTAAGAGAGGATAATACGGAAGTTGATATCATGGAATCGGTTGATTACAGTGATGTTGACACGCGTATTATGTTAGATGATGATAAATCGGTCCGGAGTGAGGAATCTTTTGCGCAGCATGGATATACCACACAGGAAGTCGGCGATGACGAGTTCATTGACGTAGAGGAAGACTCTATGGATCTGGACGATTTTGACGACTTTGACGACGATTTTTCCGATGAAAATTAATTGAAGGGAGAGCCAGTGATGTCAGAAAAAACGAAGGAAACATATCAACAGATGACATTTGATTCCATTAAGATTGGTCTTGCTTCACCTGAGAAAATTCTTGAGTGGTCGAGAGGAGAGGTAACAAAGCCGGAGACGATCAATTACAGGACGTTAAAGCCGGAAAAGGAAGGCTTGTTCTGTGAGAAGATTTTCGGACCAAGCAAGGACTGGGAATGTCATTGTGGTAAATACAAGAAGATTCGATATAAAGGCGTAATCTGTGATAAATGTGGCGTTGAGGTCACAAAGGCGAGCGTGCGTAGAGAGCGTATGGGACATATCGCTCTTGCGGCTCCGGTCTCCCATATCTGGTATTTTAAGGGTATCCCGAGCAGAATGGGATTGATCCTTGATCTGTCACCGAGAGTATTGGAGAAGGTATTGTATTTCGCGTCTTATATTGTGCTTGATCCGGGTACGACAAATCTCTCTTATAAGCAGGTTTTGTCGGAGAAAGAATACAGGGACGCATATGAGGCGTTTGGCAATACGTTCCGTGTAGGAATGGGCGCCGAGGCGATCCAGGAGCTTCTTGCCGCGATCGATCTGGAGAAAGATTCGGAAGAACTGAAAAAGGAGCTTGCCGACGCTTCCGGACAGAAGAAGGCAAGGATCGTAAAGCGTCTTGAGGTTGTGGAGGCATTCCGGGAATCCGGAAATAAGCCGGAGTGGATGATCCTTACCGCCGTTCCGGTAATACCGCCGGATATCCGTCCTATGGTACAGCTTGACGGC
>JAMPBI010000217.1 GCA_023666775.1 Alistipes sp.
CATAAGGAAGGAACGACGTTTTATCATCTTCCATGTGATCTGGAGCCGTATCTGATAAAGAAGAAAAATAATACGATTTATACGGTTATGATCGACTGGGACCGGTATGATATTTCCAATCTGCCGGAATGTGACGGAAAAACAGTCGATGCCGTCAGGGTGGTTTTCCCTCATGGAAAGTATCATCAGGCAATCGAGATCGGGCGACGGATCAAGGAAAAAGGATACCTTGTATTTTTTCAGGCAGCCAATACTCTTGCATACACCGATCAGGAACTGATCGATCTGGCGGTCGAAATGAATAAAGCGGAACCGGAAGCGGTTTCGGTTGTGGATACGTTTGGGGCGATGTATGAGGAAGATTTAGAAAGGATCGTGAAGATTTTAGACGAACATTTGAATAAAAATATCCAGATCGGTTTTCACTCACATAATAACCAGCAGTTGTCTTTTGCGTTGACCATACATTTTATCCGAATGTTTTCCGAAAGCGCCAGAGGGATCATTGTGGATTCCAGTTTATGCGGCATGGGACGCGGCGCGGGAAATACGACAACGGAACTGATGGTTAATTTTCTGAACAGAAAATTTCATAAACATTATAATATGGACGCGGTTATGGACGCGATAGACACATATATGGGATATTATCAGGAAAATTATAAATGGGGTTATTCGACGCCTTATTTTATTGCCGGAATGTACTGCTGCCATGTAAATAACATTGCGTATTTATTGGAAAATCACAGAACCGGCGCCAAGGATATGCGAAATATCATTGAATCGATGTCCCGGGAGGAAAGACAAAAATATGATTATGATCTGCTGGAACAAAAATATATCAATAATCAGAGCCGGTATGTAGATGATACGATAGCGGTTGAAACGCTAAAAAATGTTTTAAAGGACAGGAGAGTCTTACTGATTGCTCCGGGGAAATCAATCGTTATATTGAAAGATAAGATAAAAGCGTATATACAGGAACAGAAACCGGTTGTAATAGGGATTAACGCGGTTATTTCTGACTATCAGGAAGATTATGATTATATATTCTTTGTAAATCCGGCACGTTACGATTACGCGAGACAGAATATCGGCGGACAATTTCCGGCGTTGAAAAAAATACTTTTGTCAAACGTAAAGTCTGCCGGGGAGGAGAATGAATATATTATTGATTTCAATCATGCGATCAAGCGCGGCTGGGAACATTTTGACAATGCGGCTGTCTGCTGTCTGCGGTTAATGGATTATCTCCATATGACGGAAGTTTCGATTGCGGGCTTTGATGGTTTTAAGGATAAATATAACGAAAGTTATGCCGATACTTTTTTGCCGTCATTAAATCCGCAGAATAAATGGGGGGAGTTAAACGAGGAAATCAAGTCAATGTTTTCGGATTTTATTCATAACGCAGAGTATGTCCGGCATGTGGAATTTGTGACGGATAGTATCTTTAAAGGTTAGAAAGGATATAGGAATATGCAGGAAGAAAGAACGGAGCTGTCGGAATTATTGAGGGAAGAAGAGGATTTATCCGGGTATGATCTCTATATCTGGGGAACCGGAAATACAACCATGCTGTATCAGGAAGGGTTAAAAAGATTAGAACAGGAAAGTATTTATATTAAAGGTTATACGGATAATAATTCAAAAAAATGGGGAAGCCTGTTAAATGAGAAGCCCGTTTACAGTCCCGATGAGATGAAAGGGAGAGAAAAGGCGCTCGTTCTTATCGCGACTCCGCAGCCTGCGCTTATAAAGCAAATAGGAAGCCAGCTTGATGAAATGAATATAAAATGGAGGCTTTTGGACGATTTTATTTTAAAGGGTCATGCGGACCAGGTTATGGAGTGTTATGATCTTTTCGGCGATCCAAGGTCAAAAGAAGTATACGCTGAACTGGTAAAGTGCAGAATACTCGGACAATATCCGCAAGACCCGTTTGTGGATAAGGAACAATATTTTTCTCTGGGGGGGGTTCGGAGAGACCGACGTAAACGAAGTGTTTGTAGACTGCGGTTCCTATGTGGGCGATACGGTTGAAAAATACATATGGAAAAAGGACGGCGTTTTTAAAAAGATATTTGCGTTTGAACCGGATATGGATAATGTGAAAGCCATGAACCATAGAGTGAAGAGGCTGAAACAGGAATGGAATATAGCCGATGATAAAATTTGTGTGTATCCGTATGGAATCAGCGATAAAAGCACAAGGTTTTATTTGGAGAGGTATGAGGCAAATAACGGATTTGGTTCAAAGATATCGCAGAAGGAAACGGACGGAGCGCAAGAGTGTACGATCGTGGCATTAGATGATTTTATAGAGGAAAAGATCACATTTCTTAAAGCGGATATTGAAAGTTTTGAATATAAAATGATTTTGGGCGCGAGAAAAACCATAGAAACGTATCAGCCTAAAATCGCGGTGTGTATCTATCATAACGCGGTGGACTTTTATTCCATACCGCTGTTGCTGCATGAGATCAATCCCGGGTATCGGTTTGCCGTGCGGCATTACACCCATATGATATCGGATAGTGTGTTGTACGCGTATAATGCTTGAAAAAAAGGAGTATGTATATGATAAAGGTTTCAGACTATGTTATGCAGTATATCGCAAAACTCAATGTAAAACATGTTTTTTGCGTAACGGGCGGGGGAGCCATGCATTTAAATAATTCGCTGGGAAGCAGTACGGAATTGGAGGGAGTGTTTATGCTGCACGAGCAGGGAGCCTCGATCGCGGCGGAAGCATATGCCCGTATCCATGAAGGATATGGCTGCTGTCTCGTTACCAGCGGTCCGGGAGCGACCAACGCGTTGACCGGATTAGTGGGCGCGTACATTGATTCGATACCGGTTATATATATAGCGGGACAGGCGAAGAGAGACGATCTGGTGGGAGATCAGCGGATCCGGCAGTTTGGAATACAGGAAGTGGACAGCGTTTCCATGGCGTATAAATACGCAAAATATGCCGTCCGGGTAAATGATCCGGAAGATATACGATATGAGATGGAAAAGGCTTCGTTTCTTGCCAAAGAGGGCAGACCGGGACCGGTCTGGATTGAAATTCCGTTAGATATCCAGGCGTCGCAGGTTGATGAAAACGCGATGGCAGGTTATCAGGAGGATAATTGTGATGTATATGAAGCAAAAGAGGAAGATGTTTTGGAGACGATCCGCCTGCTGAATAAATCCGCCAAACCGGTTCTGATGTTAGGTCATGGGATCCGTCTGGGTCATGCCGTGGAGGAAGCAAGAGTATTATATGAAAAATTAGGCATACCGGTACTTACTTCCTGGAACGGCGTCGATCTGATCGAAGAAGAACATCCGTTGTATTTTGGCAGACCGGGCGCGGTGGGGCAGCGGTCGGCAAACCTGATCCAGCAGGGGGCGGATTTTGTACTCACGATCGGAACAAGGCTGAATTTGCTTAGTACAGGCTACAATTATGACAGCTTTCTGAAAAGAGCGGTACACGTTATGGTTGATATCGACGAGAATGAAATGAATAAAAAAAGCGTCCATCCGCAATTAAAAATAGCCTGTGACGCAAAATCCTTTATTCGGAAAATGTTGTCCCATATGGATAAGGTAGAAACGGTTGACCGCAGACCGTGGATCGAACATTGTAAGGAGATTTCGGAAAAATATCCGGTATTGATACCGCAGCAGGCGGCAAGAGACGGTTTTATAAGTACATATGAATTGATCCAAGAGATATCGAAACAGATGCGAAGTACCGATATATATCAATTTACGAGTTCCGGAACGTCGGTGGATATCGCCATGAAGGTTTTTCAGATCAAGCGGGGACAGAGAGCTTTTTTAACAAAAGGCTTGGCGGCAATGGGATATGACGTGCCGGCGTGTATCGGAAGCTGCATTGCTTCCGGTAAAAAACGCACGGTATGCGTTACCGGAGACGGAAGCGTTGTGATGAATATGCAGGAGCTTGAGGTTATAAAGCGTTTTCGGTTACCGGTGAAGTTGTTTGTTGTGGACAATAAGGGATATAGCATGATTTATACGTCCCAAAATAACAATTTTAAGGGTCATTTAACGGGCTGTACGTCGGAAGACGGCTTAACGCTTCCGGATATGAATAAGATCGCGAAAGCATTCGGTATCTTTGATCTGCATATTGATAATAAGGAAGAATTGGAAGATACGGTGAAAAGGGTACTGGAATATGACGGTCCTGTAATATGTACGGTGAAAGCGGATATTGAGCAGCAGGTTCTTCCGAAACAGACAAGCTATATGAAAGAAGACGGACAGATGGCAAGCAGACCGTTGGAAGATATGAGTCCGCTGCTGGAAAGGGAAGAGCTGAGAGCCTGCCTGGGGGAAACGGAATGAAAAGAATTGTTATGACCGGAGCGACCGGAGCAATCGGACATGCGCTTATTGAAACGTGTATTGCCCGGGAGGATAAAGTTTATGTCATCTGCCGGAAAAATTCAAAACGCAAAGAAACGCTTTATGGATATGGAGATAAAATACGCGTTCTTTTGTTGGATTTGGAGGAATTAAATACGGCGGATAAGTTTATAGAAGAACCATGCGACGTTTTTTATCATTTGGCGTGGGACGGAACGACCGGAAGTTCCC
>JAMPBI010000218.1 GCA_023666775.1 Alistipes sp.
TGGTGTATGAAGCGGACGGGGACGCCGAATATGACGAGGTTTACACGATCGATCTGAGTACGTTGAAGCCAACGGTTGCGTTTCCTCATCTTCCTGAGAATAGCCACACCATTGACGAGGTGGGCGACATTAAGATCGATCAGGTGGTGATCGGTTCCTGCACCAACGGAAGGCTGGACGATCTTCGTGTCGCGGCTAAGATCCTTGCGGGTAAGAAGGTTGCGGCAGGACTTCGTGTCATTGTTATTCCGGCAACGCAGAAGATTTATCTTCAGGCGATTGAGGAAGGACTGGTTCAGACATTTGTAAACGCGGGCGCGATCGTCAGCACGCCGACCTGCGGTCCGTGTCTTGGCGGTTATATGGGTATTCTTGCCGAAGGCGAAAAATGTGTTTCCACAACGAACCGTAATTTTGTGGGCAGAATGGGACACGTCAATTCGGAGATTTACCTCGCGAGTCCGGCAGTAGCGGCGGCAAGCGCGGTTACGGGAAAAATTTCATCTCCAAGTGAGATTATGTAAGGAGGAGTTTAAGATGCAGGCAAAAGGTACAGTTTTTAAGTATGGTGACAATGTGGATACGGACGTTATTATTCCGGCAAGATATCTGAACTCTTCCGACCCGGCGGAGCTGGCGACGCATTGCATGGAGGATATTGATAAGGATTTTATTAATAAGGTAAGCAAGGGAGACATCATCGTCGCCAATAAGAATTTCGGCTGCGGTTCTTCCAGAGAGCATGCGCCGATAGCCATTAAAGCGGCAGGGGTATCCTGTGTGATCGCGGAAACGTTTGCGAGGATATTTTACCGGAACGCGATCAATATCGGACTTCCGATCATCGAGTGTCCCGAAGCGGCAAAGGCGATCGACGCGGGGGATATCGTGGAAATTAATTTTGACACCGGTGTGATCACGGACGTGACAAAGAATAAGAGTTTTCAGGGACAGGCGTTCCCGGAGTTCATGCAGAAGATCATTGCCGCGGAAGGGCTGATCAATTATATTAATAATAAGTGATCTTGCTGTCTGAAAGCAGGAGCTTGGCAATTGGATAATTGTGAAGCGCCTGCTTTGTTTTTTGATAGGAAACTGCGGTACAGTTTCTCTGGCTTATGATAAATTTTTCTTTCCCGCAAATAAAGTTCCCGTTTTGTTTCCGTTTACAATATCATACAATGCTTCCGGTGTTTTTCCGTTTGTGATAATGGTGTCGATTCCCTGTGCGGTGGCTAATCCGGCGGCTCTTAGTTTGGTTTTCATTCCGCCCGTTCCGCGTCGTGAACCGGCGCCGCCTGCGAGAGAATAAACCCGTTCATCAATCTCTTCGATCCGGCTTATGAGTTTTGCGTCCGGGTAAAGGCGGGGATCGGCATCATACAGACCGTTAATGTCAGATAATATTACTAACCGCTTGGCTCTGCAAAGAACGGCAACCACCGCTGAAAGCATATCGTTGTCGCCAAAAAGCCGGTCTTCGGATTCGATTTCCGTATAGCTGACCGAGTCGTTCTCATTGACAACGGGGATAATTCCCATTTCGAGAAGCGCGTTAAATGTATTTATTAGATTTTCTTTCTTCTCCTCCTGTTCAATATCTTCCGCGTTAAGCAAAATCTGCGCGATGGTTTTATCATAGTCGCCAAAAAATTTATCATATAGATACATAATGCCGCATTGTCCTACGGCTGCGGCTGCCTGCTTCATACGCATAGTGGAGGGGCGTTCTTTCATGTTCAGTTTATTTGTTCCGACCGCGATGGCGCCGGAGGATACTAAAATCACTTCATATCCCATGTTCTGAATATCAGACAGGATACACGCAAGACGGTCAAAGGAGCGCAGGTCGCTTTTTCCCATTTCATTTGTGAGGGTAGAGGTTCCGACCTTTACCACAATTCTGTTTTGATAAAGTCCCATATTACACCTCGATGACGGCGGGAGTATGTTTGGTATAGGGTAAAAATTTCCGGTAAATATCCTCCGTCCGGATTTTCATATATCCGGTTGTTGTACCGTCGCTGCACCCGTACCATTCTTCGGAAAGAATGTCTTTATCCAGAACAATCCGTACTTTGTCGGCGGTATCTAAAAGACTGCTAAAAACGGTGGCGGCGCCGATTTTTGTGCCGAGCATAGCCTCCATTTGTTCTGCGGGCGCGAAGGAAACACGGGAAATGTCCAGCGCGCTGCTGAAATTTTTGGAACGGAACTGTTTGCTGCCGACGGTAATGAACAGATAATAGTCGGTCTGTTGGCGATTGCAGAGGAATAAAGTTTTTACCATGTTCATATCCAGCTTTTGGTTAATGGCAAGGCAGTCTTCCATTGTGATCGCTTCGTCAGTGTCTACACGTTCAAAGGGTATGTCTAATAATGTTAGGGTGTCATACACCAATTTTTGAAGGTGCGTCTGAAAATGCCGTGGGGCGTTAGTTTGAATTTCACTTACATAAAACATTTGCTTGTCACACTCCTGCTTGAATTTTTTTCATTTTTAGTTTACTATATATATTGAAATTACAAAAACGAATAATTATCATGTTTAACATGATAAAATCAGATAATAGAAATAAGGTGATGGAATGGATATGAATATCCAAAAATATATGGCGTTTGTGAAAACGGTTGAGTATGGAAGTTTTACAAAAGCGGCGGAGATATTGAATTATTCACAGTCCGGTATCAGCCGTATGATTAACGATCTGGAAAAGGAATGGAGAGTTGTTTTGCTGGAGAGGGGGAAATCCGGGGTAAAACTGACAAGTGACGGAATGAAACTGCTTTCCTATGTAAAAAGCGTCTGTACGGAATATGAGAAACTGCAAATGGAAGTCGATGAATTGAATGGTCTGCAATCAGGGCTTATCCGTATCGGCACTTTTTCAAGCGTTGCTACGCACTGGCTGCCGAATATTATCAGCGAGTTTCAAAAGACATACCCGAATATTGACTATGAATTGCTGCTTGGCGACTATACAGAAATTGAGGAATGGATTTTGAACGGACGGGTAGACTGCGGATTTTTACGTCTGCCAACCCGTTTTGATTTTGAAACGATTTTTCTGGAGCAGGACAGACTTCTTGCGATTTTACCGGAAAATCACCCAATGGCGCACTGGGAAAAATTTCCGGTGGTTTCTCTTTGCGACGAGCCTTTTATGCTCTTGGAGAAAGGGGCGAAAGCGGAAATTTCAGAGATATTTGAACGTTGTAATCTGACGCCTAAAGTACATTTTACAACATGGGACGATTATGCGATCATGTCAATGGTGGAAAGCGGACTTGGTATCAGTATTTTACCGGAATTGATATTGAAGCGTGTTCCTTATCGGATTGTCGCTAAGGAACTGGATGTTCCCGCGTACCGAAAGATCGGACTTGCCCTGAGAAGCAGAAAGAACGCGTCTCTTGCGGTAAAACGCTTTTTGGATTATTTGCAATATCGTTAGGTTTGGGTTGCGTTTGGAAATAATTTATTTTTTAATTTGTTCTTTGTATACATGTGGGGTATAATAAGAAAAAGAGCAAATTAGGAGAACAACATGAAAAAATTAAAATATATTGTATTGATCGCGTTTATGCTTTTCGTTACAGCGGCAGTCCCGGTATATATAGCGGCTTCGCAGCAGGACGGGCAAAGCGGGGAGCGTTCTGGTGAGGCGAAGAGCGTTGATATCCTGTTTACCCATGATACCCATTCGCATTTGGACAGCTTTCTCACGCAGGAAGACGGAGAAAATATAGAAGTAGGGGGATTCGCGCGGATCAAGACGCTGATTGACGAGAAAAAGGCGCAGAATGCGGATACCTTTATATTGGACGCCGGAGATTTTTCCATGGGAACGCTGGTGCAGACTATTTTTATGGACGAAGCGGCGGAACTTCGTATGCTGGGTGCTTTAGGGTGCGACGTGGCCACTTTCGGAAATCACGAGTTTGATTACCGTTCCGTAGGGCTTGCGCAAATGCTGGAAAATGCGGCGGATACGTCCGATAAAAAGCCGGCACTGGCATTGTGCAACGTGGATTGGGAGAGCATGGAGAAGGCGGGACTTACGGAAGAACAGCAGATGTTAAAGAATGCCTTTGAAATTTACGGTGTTTCCGATTATATTATCGTGGAGAAAGGAAACGTTAAGATTGCGGTTATCGGTGTGTTTGGCGAGGATTCTTTGAAATGCGCGCCTACATGTGTATTGAAGTTTAGCAGCGCGCCGGAGGCGGTCCGAAGAACGATCGAGAAAATACGCGCGAACGAAAGCGGCGTGGATATGCTTGTCTGCGTTTCCCATAGCGGAACGGATAAGGATATTAAGCGTTCCGAAGATGAGATTTTAGCCAAAGAGGTGCCGGAGCTGGATTTGATCGTCAGCGGGCATACGCATACGGTGATCAACGAACCGATCGTTCACGGGAATACATATATTGTGTCCTGCGGTTCTTACGGAAGGTATCTGGGAGCGGTTTCCATGAGCCGGAAAGCGGACGGCAGATGGAGTATGGACCGGTATGAACTGTTGCCGGTTACCGATGAAATCGCGCAGGAAAAAGAAATACAGAATAAGATAGACGGCTTCATGGATAAGGTGGAC
>JAMPBI010000219.1 GCA_023666775.1 Alistipes sp.
GATTTCACGCCGACCCAGAACGGAAGAATGTTGAAGCGGTACAAAGATGAGATCTGGCAGATGGCGGGTAAGGTACATGAAATGCGGCGCGCGCTGCGTGAAATGATCGCCGAGATCAATAACGCGGAGGGAACGATCCAGGTCAGCGTTGACAATCTGGACCGTATCATGGCGGATAACAGTTCCCGCTCCCAGGATAATTCCGCTGCGACCCAGCAGATGGCGGCAGGAATTGAAATGGCGGCAAAGAACACGAAGCACATTGCCGATAACGTGGAGAGCGTGAAGAAGAGTTCGGAAAACATTTATGCTCTGACGGAGGACGGCAAGGCGAAATCCAACCAGATTCTCACAAGGGCGGAGGAGATCAAGAAGACTTCCGAGAGTTCCAGCAGTCAGGCGGTAAATATGTTTGAGGAAATCAAGGGGAAGTCCGATCAGGCAATCGAGCAGTCCAAGGCGGTGGCAAAGATCAACGAACTGACCGAGGCGATCAAGAGCATTTCCAATCAGACAAACCTGCTGGCGCTCAATGCTAATATTGAGGCGGCAAGAGCCGGTGAGGCGGGCAAAGGTTTTGCGGTTGTGGCGACGGAGATCGGTACGCTGGCGGCTCAGACCTACAAGGCGGTGGACGATATTAACGGGATCGTTGACGCCGTGAATGAAGCGGTGGGAAATATGACGGACTGTATGAACATTATGATCGAATTTCTGGAGACAAAGGTTATTTCCGATTACGACGCGTTTAAAAATTCGGGAGAACAGTACCATGAGGACGCTGCCGCTTATATGGAGCTGATGGATCAGATTAAGAACGCCATTGGGGAACTTGACAGTTATATCGCGAATATCGTAACTTCCGTCGAGGACATTAACGTTACGATGAATGAGTCAACGGAAGGTATCAATGTCATCGCCGAGAAATCTTCCAAAGTGGTGGAGAGTACGATGGAAGGGTATGAGAGGCTTAACGAGAGCAAGCAGTCGGTGAAGGAGCTGGAGACGATTACAGGGAAGTTCAGGCTGGAGTAGGAAGGAAAGGACCTATGACGATCAAAGATATTTTAAAAAAAGAAGAATATGAAAATCTTTCTCGATTTTCAGAAGAAGATAAAAAGTGGATAGATGAACGGATACAGGTTCGTGCAGATGGAAAACCGGGAGTAGAGTGTATAGTTCGCGGTAAAAATCAAGATGGTGATTTTTTTGAACTTACACCGGAGGAAATTATCAGACAACATTATGCGCACAAACTTCTTGAGATTTATGGATATTCCAAAGAACAACTTTCTTTGGAAGTTCCGGTTGTTTTTGCAGGGAAGGAAGCTATTCGCGAAAAAAGAATTGATATTGCTGTTTCTTCCCCAAATGACAAAAGTAAGATTGATATGATTATAGAGTTTAAAAGACCGGAGATAAAGGACGAAAATAAGGTGTATGAAGGAGATGCGTCCAGTCCGCAAAAGCAGATGGAATCATATTGCTTATTAAAAAAGGCAAAAGTAGGAGTTGTTGCCAATGGAGATAATCTTTTGAAATTTTATACGGCGCCTGATTTTGACGAGGCTCTTATGATAGACAGATTTCCGTATAATGGAGAGAATATTGAAGAATGGAAAGATAACCGGAAATTTACGCTCAAGCAACTTATGGAGAGTGACCGTTTGCAGGTGGAAAGTCTCAGAGATATTATTTTAAGAGTTGAGCAGCGCTTTGGAGCAAATGATTCCAGCGACAAGGCATTTGAGGAAATTTTTAAATTAATATTTATAAAACTTTATGATGAGGTATTGTCAAGTAAGGATGCCGATGTTATTGCAAATGATATGAATCGTCATCATATAGCCTTAAAGGATATTGATGATAAGGATTTTAGGGTTATGGAATTTCGTGCAGGGGAAGATGAAACACTGGATGATATTTATAATAAATTGAGTAGATTATTTAGAGAAGCAAAAAGGCATTGGCATGGAGTGTTTGCGGACGATTCGGTTCTTGAAATGCAGAAAGCAACAGTAAAATCCTGTGTGAAAGAATTACAGAATGTAAAATTATTTAATTCCAATCTTGAGGTAGTTGATGACGCGTTTGAACATTTGATCAATCAGAACCAGAAAGAAGGAATGGGACAATATTTTACCCCTAGATATGTTATTGATATGTGCGTAAAAATGCTGAATCCCAAACCAGAGGAAAAGATGATTGATACTGCGGCTGGAAGCTGTGGATTTCCCATGCATACAATTTTTCATGTTTGGAAGCAATTAAATCCAGACTCGTTTAATTTATTTACAACAAGAAGCCGTACTCCGGAAGAATTGACTTATGTACGCAATAATGTATTTGGCATTGACTTTAGTGAAAAGAGTGTCCGGGTTGGACGAATGCTTAATATTATTGCGGGTGACGGTCATACAAATGTGATGGAGTTAAATTCCCTTGATTATCCTAACTGGGAAAAAGCATATATCAGTGATGAAAAGTGGAGAGAAAAATATGATGAAGGATTTAATAAGCTGAAAAAACTCAGTACAAATCCTAAAGCTTCCGGGGATAAGGAAAAATATAAGGATTTCTCTTTTGATATTCTAATGGCAAATCCGCCTTTTGCAGGTGATCTGGATAATAAAGAACAATTGGAATATTATACTCTTGGCTATAATGAAAAAGGTAAGTTGCAGAATAAAGTGGGACGGGATATTTTGTTTATTGAAAGAAATCTTAATTTTTTGAAGCCCGGTGGGAGAATGGCTGTTGTTCTTCCACAAGGACGTTTCAATAATTCAGGGGACAAGATAATACGCGAGTATATTGCGAAAAAATGTCGTATTCTTGCCGTAGTCGGTTTGCATGGAAATGTGTTTAAACCCCATACAGGTACAAAGACCAGCGTGTTATTTGTCCAGAAATGGACGGATAAGGATTGTGGATATCCGAATATTTGTCCCAGACCACAGACAGATGAAAATGGAAATATTGATTATCCTATTTTCTTTGCCACAATGCAGGAGCCAAGTAAGGATAATTCGGGAAATAAAATTTATGTAACGGAAAACTATGTTACATGGACAAGTTACAAGTATGTAACAGAAAAGTTATATATTCGGAAATCAGATGAAGTGCAAGTGACAGAAGAAGAATATAAAGTAAGGAAATCCGATTATAAAACAAAAGTCGTAATGCGCAAAATTGTTGAAGAACATAAGACAGCAGAAGGCACTACTTCATTTATAAAGGATTTGTTTATAGCAGAAAATGGAGAACTTGATATACACAAAAAATGGGTATTGAAAAGATGTAAATTTGTATTAGCAAAGAAAAAAGACGGGGAAGATCTTGAACAGGAATTATCTGCTGAAAAGTATCTGAAATTGCCTCAGGAGATTGCTGCGTGTTACAAGGAGGTCCTTGTCATTGGAGAGAATACAAATCGGCTTATTACTCTTGATGAATATAATAAATTGGATAAGGATATGAAAAAATATTATCTTGTGGCGGAGAATGTGACAGAACGCACAGAGCGGGTGAAAGATACGCATGGACATATTTTTGTGAGACATGATTTATTTAATCATGACCCTGAGCTGGCTAATCCAAATCCTAATAATATTTACAGTCAAGATGGAATTGCGGAAGCGTTTGCAGAGTTTGCCCGAAAGGAAGGGTTAAGTTTTTTTCAATAAGCCCATCTGCAAAACCATTTGATGAGGCGAAGTATAAGGTATTGTTGAATGGGCTTGAATGTACGGAAATTATGTTTTCGCAATTAAACGCGGAGTTTCGAATGGATTCTGATTATTTTTATAAGAAGAATTTACAAATGCAAAAGTTAATAGAAAGCATGAATACGGTAGCAATCGGTGATATTGGTGTGGTGACAGACGGAATACATACTTCTATTGATTATGACGAAAATAGTGGAATTAATTTAATTTCGGCGACTTCTCCTCGTGAAAATGTTTTTAATTTGACAAGAAATGCCTTCATTTCTGAAAAGGCGCATACAGCAAATCCAAGAACGGCGTTGAGGGAGAATGATGTCGTGTTATCTACTGTAGGTACTGTGGGAAATTGTGCTGTTGTGGACGAAACAATTCTTCCTGCTAATTCGGACCGGCATGTTGGAATTATTCGGCTTAAATCGACTATTGATCCGTATGTATTATCTACATTTTTGCTTTCAAAATATGGAAGAAATCAGACGGTAAGAGAAACAACGGGAAATGTACAACCGAATCTGTTCCTTTATAAAATTAAAGAGATAAAAGTTCCTGTATTTGACGAGAAATTTCAAGACGCAGTACGGAAAGCAGTTGTTTGTGGAAGGCAATTATTAAAAGAATCAAAGCAGTTATATAGTGAAGCAGGATTAATTTTGACGAAGGAAATCGGAATGGATATGGCATCGCTTCCTGAGGGTGGTGTTTCGGTAAAATCATTTGCTGAGAGTTTTGGAAGTACCGGAAGATTGGACGCTGAATATTATCAGAAAAGGTATGATATTATTAATAATATTTTAACTTCTTATAAAAATGGATATTGTAGATTAAAAGATATAATTGATGACTATGCTACCGGATATGCATTGAAAA
>JAMPBI010000021.1 GCA_023666775.1 Alistipes sp.
CTTTTACGCGGCGGCGAGAATGAAAGAAGACGGTATGCGGACGATCCTTGCGGATATGCTGACGGCGGCGGGCGTGGGCTTTACAAAACTTCCGAAAGGCGTTGAGCGCCATGAGCGGACGGCGGACGGCGAAAGGTACGGTTTTTATTTTAATTTTTCCGACGAGGAAGCCGTGCTGGAAAATGTGCGGGGCAGGGAAATCCTTTCGCAAAAGGAGCTTTCGGGGGAACTGAGGCTTGCGCCTTTGGAGGCGGCGGTCGTTATGACGGAAAGAAAATGATCGGATAGTAAAGTTAGGGTTGTTTTTTTGGAATATTATGCTATAATATTGCTAAATTATTAACAATGTCTTATAAGACGGAAAAAGGCGAAGAGAAATGGAGTTATTGGAAGGAAGGCCAAAGAGCGCGGAAGGCAGACAGGAGAAGGAAATGCGGGTATACGACCTGCTTGACAGACTGGGGATAACGTATTTGCGGACGGACCATGAACCGGCGACCACGATGGAAGTCTGTAAGGAGATTGACGGTATTCTGGAAGCGACGATATGCAAGAACCTGTTTTTGTGCAACCGTCAGAAAACGCAGTTTTATCTCCTGATGATGCCGGCGGATAAACCGTTTAAGACGAAAGAACTGTCCGCCCAGATCAACAGCGCCCGTTTGTCTTTTGCCGACGAATGTTTTATGGAAGAGTTTCTTGATATCCAACCCGGCTCGGTGAGCGTGATGGGGCTGATGAACGATCGGGAGGATCGTGTGAGGCTTCTGGTGGACGAGGACATTTTAAAGGGAGAGTATCTGGGGTGCCACCCCTGCGTGAATACCTCCAGCCTCAAGATCAAAACGGCAGATGTGTTTGAAATTTTCTTAAAGGAAGTCCACCACGATATGACGGTCGTACATCTGGTTGGAAGAGAGTAAGATAGAGAAATTGCAACGCAATTTCCTATCACATAGTATAAGAATATCCGGGAGGGCATATTATGAAAACGGCGATCATCGGAATGGGCAATATGGGAAGCAAATACGCGAGACTGATCCTTGAAGGGAAAGCGGGAGAAATGGAGATTGCCGCCGTTACAAGGATACGGCAGGAGAGAATGGAATTTTTGCGGGACGTTTTTCCCAAGGATCTGAAAATTTACCAATCCGCGGAAGAACTTTACGCGGGATATGACCGGAAAGAGTTTGAGGCGGACGCGGTACTGATCGTAACGCCCCACTACGCCCATGAAAAGCAGGTGACGGACGCTTTTGAGCGGGGGCTTCATGTACTCTGCGACAAGCCGGCGGGCGTGTATACAAGACAGGCGGCAAATATGGAAAGGGCGTATGAGGCGGCGAAGAAGAAAAAGCCGGATCTGCTGTATGGCTATGTGTTCCATCAGAGAACCTTTCCGATCTATAAGAAAATGCGCGAGATCGTGCAGAGTAAGCAATACGGCAGTCTGAAACGGGTGAACTGGGTGATCACGGACTGGTACCGCCCCGACGCTTATTATACGTCCAGCGCGTGGCGCGCCACATGGAAAGAGGACGGGGGAGGGACGCTTCTCAATCAGTGTCCCCATAATCTTGACCTGATGCAGTGGATCTGCGGAATGCCAAAGCGCGTGAGCGGTTTCTGCCACGAGGGAAGATACCATGCGATCGAGGTGGAAGACGACGTGACGGCGTACATGGAGTGGGAAGAAGGAGCGACCGGCGTTTTTATCGCGTCCACGGGGGAAGCGGCGGGCGTAAACCGGCTGGAGATCAGTCTGGACGACGCGCTTTTGGTATGTGAGAAAGGAAAACTTCTGGTCTGCGAACTGGATAAGCCGGAAAGGGAGTACCGCAAAGAGACAAGGGATCTGTTCGCGAAGCCGGATACGTCATGGAAAGAAATCGAGTGTCCGGCAGGCAGCGGCGCGTATGAAACGGTGCTTTCGGAATTTGCCAAAGGACGGACCATTGCGGAAGGCGCGGAGGCAATCAAAAGCCTTTATCTTTCCAACGCGGTATACCTGTCTTCGTGGGAACATGAAATGATCGAAATTCCCGCAAGAGACAGCGAAGAGGAGAAGGAATTTGAATTACGTTTTGAAAAATGGCTGAAAAACAAATCGAACGGTTCGACGTAACCGGGCATATAAAGAGGAGAGAGACACATGACTGTTTATACGATTGTATTAATCTATCAGATCTTAATGACACTGTTTAGTGTGTATGCGATTGCTGTGACTGTCAAACAATGGAAAGAGGAAATGTCGAGGTTCCTGCTTTTTATCGGTATGCTGGCGTTTTTTGCCAATCTGGGATATCTTCTGGAATTGCTTGCGGGCAGCAAGGCGGAACTCGGAGCCGCCGTCTGCGTGCGTTATTGCGGCGCGGCGTTTATCTTTACGGCAATCATGATCTTTGTATTTAAATACTGCGGGGAAAAGATTTCCAAACCGGTGCTTGCGGGTATGCTGGCATGGAATGTTTTTCTGCTTGTGAACGTATGGACGTATAAGATCAATCCGTTGTTCAATAAAGAGATCAATTATGTGCAGGGCAAATATTTTTCTTACCGCGGCAACGGTAACAGTATTTTGTTTTACATTAACTTTTTCATAACTATGGTGCAGATGATCTGTTGTATCATCATTTTGTTCCGGACCTACAAAAAAAGCAGGAACAAACGGTTCCAAAAGAGATGTCTGTTCCTTGTGGGCGGTATCGTACTGATCGTCATTGCGTGCATTTTACACGCGGTCAACCTTCTGGGGGGGTTTGATCCTCTTCCGGGCGTGGAGATCATAACCGTCTTTATTTTTGAAATGACGGTCGTGGCGGTGCGTATTTTTGATAATCAGAATATGCTGTATTCCCATATTATCGGCGGATTGAAGGAACCGGTCATCATCGCGGACCGGGAGTACCGTTTTATCGAGGCGAACCGGGAGGCTTTGAAAGTTTTTCCGCAGCTTGGCGGCTTAAAGCGGGGCGACGAGATTACCGACAGTCTTTTGATGTACACGTTTAAGAACAAGAAAGACGGCGATATCATCAGCGATGAATTTATCATGCATACGGACGTGCAGAAGATTGAATATCAGGGTGTGGTTTACGGATATGCCATGCTGTTGTTCGACCTGACGAAGGAACGTCTTCAACTGGAAGAATTGCAGATGTTGAAGGTCGAAGCGGATATGGCGAACCAGGCGAAATCCGATTTCCTTGCCAAGATGTCCCATGAGATACGAACGCCGATCAACGGTATTCTCGGCATGAACGAAATGATACTTCGGGAAAGCAAAGAGAGCGAAGTGCGCAAATATTCCCATGACATCAAGAACGCGGCGAAATCCCTCCTCGGCATTATCAACGAGATCCTTGACTCTTCCAAGATCGAATCCGGAAGAATGGAGATCATTCCTACCGATTACGAGATGGGAAGCGTGCTGGTGGATTTATATAATATGGTGGGGATCAAAGCGGCGCAGAAGGAGCTGGAATTTACGTTTGATATTGACGAGGAGATCCCGTCGGAGTATTTCGGCGACGATATGAGGATCAAGCAGGTTCTTGTCAATCTGCTCTCCAACGCCGTCAAATATACGAAAGAAGGCAGCGTCAATATGAAAGTGACGGGCGAGCGCGACAGCGATTACGAAGTTCTTAAATTTATCGTCAGCGATACGGGAGTGGGTATCAAAAAGGAAGATATTTCCAAGATCTATTCCGATTATGTGCGTATCGACGAGGCGAAAAACCGTTATGTGGAAGGTACGGGTCTGGGAATGAACATTACGGTCCAGCTTCTGTCGCTGATGGGAAGCCGGCTGAATGTGGAGAGCGAATACGGAAAAGGAAGCCGGTTCTTTTTTGAGCTGAGGCAGAAGATCGTGAACGAGGAGCCTCTGGGAACGTTCAGTACGGATATGGAACAGTTTGACGACAGTAATTTTATCGGACATTTTGTGGCGCCTTCGGCGAAGATCCTCGTCGTGGACGATAACGACCTGAACAGAAGCGTGTTCCGCAACCTTCTCAAAAACACGGGCATACAGGTATGGGACGTGGACAGCGGAAAGGCTTGTCTTCAGATCGTTACGGAACAGAAATTCGATCTGATTTTCCTTGATCATATGATGCCGGAGATGGACGGTGTGGAAACCTTCCACGCGATGAAAGAGCTGGAAAAAAATCAGTGTAAGGACACGCCGGTGATCATGCTGACGGCAAACGCGGTAAAAGGGGCAAAGGAAAAATACATGGAGGAAGGCTTTAACGATTTCCTCACAAAACCGATCATGCCGGAAAAACTGGACGAAATGATAACGACATATCTGCCGGAGGGAATGGTGCAGTACCGGGCGGACACGGAAGAGGAGGAAGAAATCGAGCTTCCGGAGCTGGAGGAATTTGATTTTGAGTATGCCCTGAAACTTCTGAAAGACAAGAAACTGCTGCGGGATACGATGATCGATTTTTACAGAACGCTCCCCGGCATAGAGGAGAAGTTAAACGGATATATGGAAGAAATTGAGGGAGAGGAGGCGCTGACTGCGTACCGTATCGAGGTACACGCCTTAAAGAGTACGTCGGCGACGGTGGGCGCGCTTTTGCTGTCAAAACTCGCGAGATTACTGGAAGTGGCGGCGAAGGAAAAAGATGTTGCAAAGATCGAACGCCTGCACCCCGTGTTGCTGGAGGAGATCGAAAAGCACAGGGAGAGGCTTGCCGTATTGGCGCCAAAGCAGGAAAAAATCATACCTTCCGATATAAAAGAGGTACTACCGTATCTTACGGAGCTTTCGGAAAGTCTTGCGGACGGGGATTATAACGCCTGCGACGAACTGATGGGCGAAATTACGAAGTATGAATATCCCGACGGTATTTCCAAACAGGTTGAAAAACTGGCGGATCATATTTTAAATCTGATGGACGACGAAGCAATGGAAGTTTTAAAGGAAATTATGACAGCAATACAGGAGGTGCAATGATGAAAAAAATCGTAATGATCGGCAGGTTCGGGGATATATCGAAGGATATCGGCGGCGTACTCGCGAAGCATTTTCATGTGCAGGAGTGTATCGATAATCCGGAGCTTATAAGGGGTTTCCTTGCCGTGGAAAAACCCGACGCCGCCATCGTGAGTCTGGTGGGAATGACGAAGGAGTGCGGATTGATCTTAGGGGAATTTAAGAATAATTCTCCGAAGACGCCCGTTATCTGTATCGGAACGGAGGAGGAACAAGCGGTTTTCCGCAGTTATTTCAGAAACGACCAGTTTTTTACCCTGACAAGACCGCTGAGCAACGCTAAGATCATCGAGACGGCATGCGCGGTCATCGGTCTTTTGTATGACCGCATAAAAGACCGGATCATGGGAGAAACAACGCCGGCGTCTTCCAAAAAGAGGATCCTTCTGGTGGACGACAGCGCCATTGTACTGCGTACATTAAATAATTTCCTTACGCCGGCATATGAGGTACAGATGGCGACTTCCGGTCCGAAGGCGATCCATCTGATCGAAAAGAAGAGACCGGATATGATCTTTCTGGATTATGAGATGCCGGAGTGCGACGGTATGCAGACTTTGCAGCTTATCCGGGCGATGGAGAGCGCGAAGGACATTCCGGTGGTATTTCTGACCGGCGTAAACGATAAGGAACATATTCTGGCGCTTCTGGCGTTAAAGCCGGAAGGCTATCTGCTAAAACCCGCAAGCAAAGACAAGATCATTGAGGCGATCGAGGGCGTGCTGGGAGGAAATACGGCAAATGAATAAAGAGGACGCGCTGTTAAAGAAAAAGTGGTTTTTGTATATGACGGAGTTTTTCGCGGGAATGTCCGTGATGGCGGTGGAGCTTGGCGCAAGCCGCCTTCTCGCTCCTTATTTCAGTTCTTCCCAGATCGTGTGGACGATCATCATCGGAACGATCATGATCGCCATGGCGCTCGGAAATATTTACGGAGGAAAGAGCGCCGATAAAAATCCCGATCCCGGTAAACTTTACGGGAGGATATTGATCGCGGCGGTGTGGATCGCGGCGATCCCGGTGCTTGGAAAATATATCATTCTCGTGGTTTCGGCGCTTCTGATCTTCACCGTGGACGGTAATTTCCTTATCTGGGCGGCTTTTGCGGCGTGCATGGTCATTTTCGTATTTCCGCTTTTCCTTCTGGGAACGGTGACGCCGTCCCTGGCGAAATATTCGGTGGAAAGTCTTTCGGAAAGCGGTAAAACCGTGGGAACGCTGGGAGCGTTTAATACGATCGGCAGCATTATCGGAACGTTTGTGCCGACCTTCGTCACAATCCCTTCCGTGGGAACGTCCGTCACGTTTCTGATTTTCGCGGGTATTTTAGGCGTGCTTTCGTGCGCGTATTTTATCAGCGGCAAAACGGGCGCAAAAAAAGTTGCGGTTTCGGCGGTGATCTTTTTGCTTTGCTGTATTCTCGGTTATTCCGACCGTTTCGCGTTCTGGGAAAAGGATTTGGCTTACGAGGGTGAGTCGGTCTACAATTATCTCCAGGTCCGGGAGGACGAAAGCCGGGTGCTTCTCTCCACGAACGTATTGTTCGGCGTGCAGTCCGTTTACATGAAAAAAGAGGGGCTGACGGGAATGTACTATGACTACGCGATGGCGGCGCCGCTTATGACGGACAGGGAAAATGCCGCGGACTGCGACGTTCTGATCCTCGGCATGGGAACGGGGACTTACGCGCTGCAATGCCGGCGGTATTTCGGGGATATGTCCGTGGAAGGCGTGGAGATTGACGAGCGGATCACGGAACTGGCGCGAGATTATTTTGAGCTGCCGCAGGACGTTACGGTAACGACTTATGACGGCAGGGCGTTTTTAAACGCCATCGACAAAAAATATGACGTGATCATGGTGGATGCTTATCAGGACATCACCATTCCTTTCCAGATGTCTTCCGTGGAATTTTTTACGCTGGTGAGGGAACATCTGACGGAAAACGGCGTGATGGTGGTCAATATGAATATGCGGGGAAATGCCGAGGGAAATATCAACCAGTATCTTTCCGATACGATCGCAACGGTTTTCGGCGAGGTGTATACGGTGGACGTGTACGGTTCCACGAACAGGGAGCTTTTCGCGTCGGATAATCCCGGTATGACGGATAATCTGGCGAAAAACAGCGAAGCGGTCGAAGACGGGAACCTATACAACATGATGAAGAACGTGGAGGAAAAACTGACGGTTTACGAGCCGGGAAATTATATCATAACGGACGATAAAGCCCCGGTGGAACTGCTTGGTATGCGGGTGATCGACGAACTGATACGGGACGAGATTACCTATTACAGGAATATATATGAACAACAGGGGGTTGACGGCCTGCTGGATTTTGTATTTTAATATAGGCGTGGATATTTTAGTTGGCAAAACGGGTCCGGTGTGATATATTAGGGTAAAGTATTTTTTGGAGGAAAGAAAGATGTATATTACATGTTTGGATCTGGAAGGCGTGCTTGTACCTGAAATCTGGATCGCGTTTGCCAAGGAAAGCGGGATTCCCGAGTTGAAGAAGACGACACGGGACGAACCGGACTATGATAAGCTGATGAAATGGCGTATTAGCGTGTTGAAAGAACACGGACTGGGACTGAAAGAAATTCAGGATACCATAGCGAAGATCGATCCGCTTCCGGGCGCAAAAGAATTTCTGGACGAGCTTAGGACATTTACACAGGTTATTATTATCAGTGACACATTTACGCAGTTCGCGACGCCGTTGATGAGGAAACTTGGCTGGCCCACCATTTTCTGCAATTCCCTTGAGGTTGCGGAAGACGGTGAGATCACGGGATTTAAGATGAGGATCGAAAATTCCAAACTGACGACAGTCAAGGCATTACAATCAATCGGTTATGAAACGATCGCCAGCGGGGACAGTTACAACGATCTGGCGATGATCAAGGCAAGTAAAGCAGGTTTCCTGTTTAAGAGTACCGACAAAATTAAGGCAGATAATCCCGAGCTTATGGCATATGAGACTTACGAGGAATTGATGACGGCTATCAAGAATGCCATGAATTAAAAATTGCAGATGATTAAAATGATCCACCTATATGTAAAAAATCATATAGCGTGGATTTTCTTTTGAAAAAAATCAGATGGAGTGTTAAAATATGGATAAGAACGATAAGCAGCGGGAGCAAAAAAACGGGTACGCTCATCAGGAGACGACGCGGGCAGTTTATTTCTATCATAAAGCGATGGACAGCATGGTATTTTCTTATAAAGAGATCTATTATGTTGACCTGGCGCAGGATACATACTGCATGGTTTATCCGTACCTTGATTTTGCGCCGGAGTTTTCCAGTTATAAGAGAAGTATTGAGGGGCAGTTTACGAACCGTGAGGCGGCGGTATTCCTTTCGCCGGAGAATATCCGCAGGGAACTTACGGACAAGGATTATACGGAGCTGAAGTGCCGCAGGAGGGTAAACGACAGCGGATACGAATGGTGCCAGCTTGGCATTTCCGTCGCGGACAGGCAGAACGGTATTCCGGTTACGGTCACGATGACGATCCGTGATATTGAAAACGAGGTCCAAAGCGAGACAAAGCGGCGGGAGACGCTGGTGAGGGCGGCAGAGCAGGCAGATGTGGCAAATCGCGCCAAAAGCGAGTTTTTGTCCCGGGTGTCCCACGATATCCGCACGCCGATGAACGCCATTCTCGGCATGACGACGGTGGCGGCGATGCATATCGACGATAAGGAGCGGGTTATCGAGGCGTTAAATAACATTACCGTTTCGGGGAAGTATCTGGTGGGTCTGGTGAATGACGTGCTGGACATTTCCATGATCGAGAGCGGTAAGATCCGGCTTTCGGCTTCGGGATTTTGCCTTATGGATATCATCGACGATCTGAGCGTTCTTTTCGCGGCGCAGATTGCGGAGAAGAAGCAGAAATATCAGGTGGTTGTCGGAAATCTGGAACACGGTGAGGTTATCGGCGACGCCCAGAAGTTGCAGGAGATTTTTGTCAATATACTGGGGAACGCGGTGAAATACACGCCTGTTGGCGGAAGTATCACGCTTTCCATCGGCGAAAAACCGTCGGATATTGCCGGGAGCGGCTGCTATGAGTTCGTGTTTGAAGATACGGGGATCGGTATGAGGCAGGAGGATATCGACCGGATCTTTGAGCCGTTCGTCCGTGGAAAGGATACGGATCTGGAGCGTATTGAAGGAAACGGTCTGGGAATGAATATAGCGGTCCGTATCGCGCGTATGATGGGCGGCGATATCCAAGTGGAGAGTACGCCGGGCAGAGGTTCGCGCTTTACGGTGACCGTGTACCTTGCCGTAAATAAATCCGCCAAGGGCGGTACGGCAAAGCAGAGCGAAGAAACGATATTTGAGCGTTACAAAAAGCAGGATTACCGGGGAAAACGGGTTCTTCTGGTGGAGGACAACCGCTATAACGTGGAAGTTGTAGGGGAGTTCCTCGGGATCGTCAATATCGAAGTGGACGCGGCGGCGAACGGCAGGGAAGCCCTTGAGCGGATCGCTTCGGCGGCGGAGGGGTATTACGACCTGATCTTTATGGATATACAGATGCCGGTCATGGACGGTTACGAGACGGCGAAAGCCATTCGCGCCCTGCCGAGGGAGGATATGAAGGCGATACCGATCATCGCGATGACGGCGAAGGCGTTTACGGAAGACGTCCGCAAAGCGGACGAAGCGCAGATGAACGGATATATTTCAAAACCGATCGAACTGGTTTCGCTAGAGGGGATTTTAAAACAGTGGCTATAAGATAGAGAAATTGCCTGAAACATAGGAGGAATGCATTTGAAAAAACGATGGGAAGCGGTTTTACGGTTTGCGTTATGGCTGATCGTGTGGGAGATTTTCAGTAATCTGGTAAAGGATAAGATACCGTTTGCCGGACCGGTGATGACGGTGGCGGCGTTAGCCGAAGCGGCGGTACATAAGGAATTTTACGTTGCGGTGTGGACGACGTTTTCCGGCATCGCGCTGGGCTTTTTTGTGGCGATGGTGATCGGAACGCTGCTTGGGTATCTGGCGTATTTCCACGAAAAGGTGGATTACATGATCACGCCCGTTATCGGCTTTTTCCGTTATATCCCGATGATCACGTTTACCATTCTCGCGATCATGTGGTCGAAGGCTTCCGCGCTTGCTTTTGAAGTCAGTATCTTTTTATCCATGCCGGTCATCTACCGGCATACGCTGACGGGATTAAAGAACAGCGACCAGCATTATTTAAACCGCGTGCGTGCGATCAAAATGCCGCCGGTTAAGAAGTTTATCTATCTCTATCAGCCGGTCAAGATGGCGGAGTATATCCCGGGCTGCCACAGGGCGCTTAATATGTGCTGGAAATCCGGTATCATCGCGCAGTTTCTCGGTAATTCCGTCAATTCCATCGGCAGTATGCTGTATCAGGCGCAGACGGACGCGGACGTGGCGGGGATTTTTGCGTGGACCATCGTGATCGTGGGACTCAGCGTAGCGTTTGAGCAGATCGTCATACGGCTGCTTTCCACCGACCGGTATAACGCGGGCAGGGTCAATGTGGAAGATGTGTTTGAAGAGCTGGAGAGCGAGGAGATTAGCCTGTAAAAATATGCGGATATGTGAAAATAAAGGGTTGACGAAGTCAGCCTTTTATGTTATCTTTTAATTAGACAAATGTAGAAATTGGCATTTGTTTTCTTTTCACAATGATATTAGACAGATGTAGAAGAAAGGAGGAGACGCGGTGAAACGATTACCGGAAGCGGAACAGGAATTAATGATGATCATCTGGAGCTTAGAGGAGCCCGTTACCAGAGCGGATATCGAGGCAAAGTACGACAAGGCGAAAGAAGTTATGCCGAGTACGATCCTTACGTTATTATCGAGACTGGATAAGCGGGGGTTTTTGCGGACCGAAAAGCAGGGAAAGGTCAATACATATTATCCCCTTGTGAAGAAGGAGGATTATCTTAGGACGGAAAGCAGATATATTTTAAAGAATATGTTTCAGGATTCCCTGACCGGTTTCGCGGCGGCGGCTTACGACGGCGGAACGATCAGCCGGGAGGAGCTTGAGGAGCTGAGAAGGTTTATTGACAGTAAGATTTCGGAAAGGTAGGTCTTATGGCAGGGATTATTTTGGAAAAATTACTGGTGTCCACCATTATCATTGTGTCGGCGGCATTAACGCGGCATTTTGCAAAGAACCGTCTGGGCTATGGCTGGACAAAAGTTTTGTGGGGAATAACCGCGCTCTGGCTGTTGCTTCCCGTGTCGTTTTCTTTTGAGCGCAGGGCGGGATATCATCAGGAGATTTTGCTGCAAAGCCGTGAGGAAGCCATAGAAGCGGGATATACGTTTCTGGAATATATGCCGGAAATAAAAGGAGGTTTTCGCGAGGTTCCGATCGCGTATTTTGTGATGATCTTTGCGGCGGTCGTGGCGGTCATGAAGATTTTGTACCATTACCGTCAATACGGGTTTGCGGTCAACAGACTTGCGGACAGTACGGCAAAAGCCGACGGGAAGATTTCCGGCTTCTGGGAGCAGGTATGCAGGGAAGAAAATATCCGGCGTAAGATCCCGGTTTATTGTGGCACGGCACAAAATTCCCCGATGATCATCGGCTGTTTTTCTCCGGCGCTGATCCTGCCGAAAAATCTGCTCGGGGAGCGGGAAGACGTGATCCATGACATTCTGCGCCATGAGGCGGCGCACTATAGGGCAGGGGATCTGTGGTACAAGAGATTAATGCTTTTAGTCAGCGATCTTTACTGGTACGATCCGTTTGTTTATCGAATGAGAAAGCTGGCATGCGAAGACGTGGAATTTACCTGTGACCGGCGGGTGACAAAAAGTTTTGATGATGAGGAAAAAAGAAGATACTGCAATTCGATTTTAAATCTGGCGGACGCGTATGGGAAACCGAGCGTTTACGCGGCGGAATTTTCCGTTGACGCGAGACGGCTGAAAACGCGTATCGAGAATGTGTTTGACGATAAGAAGACAAAGAAAGGGATCGCGGCGGCTGCCGTGTATGTTATCGTTTTGCTGGCGATGGCGGGCATGGTGGATATCCGGACCGTTGACGCGGGAATTGTACGCGTGCAGGGAGAGGAAGATATCCGTAAATACATGAATGCCGTGGATATGTTGTATTTTAATGGGAATGAAAAACTCGGGGAAGTACGGATTTCTTTCATGTACGGTTCTTCCAAGGAATTTGCGAAGGGGAAGAAAGCGGAGGAATTTCTTCATGTGACGGTTGCGTGTGAGAAATACGACGAATTGAGCGATATGACTCTGGAGGGGATCAGGGCGGTTTATGAACTACAGTTTGGCGATGATGTGGAAGTACGGGTCGTAAAGCTGGAACCATGATAAGGGAGAATGCGTATGAAACAGAGAAAATCACTATTATGGATTTATATTGTGCTGGGCTGCATGGTTTTGGAAGGGGTAATGACGGCGCTCTGCCTTTTTGAGTACAGACAGTACAGCCCTCATGATATGAGCGTCGTCACGACGTTACTGAACCAAATGGCGGGCTGGTGGAAATATTCGTTCGCAGCCCTGCTTCTGGCGGCATTTTGCAGAACGAAAAAGGATCCGCCCCATGCGGAAAAAGAGTATCTTGACGGGGGAACGGCGGCGCTTATCCTTTTGCTTGTCAAGATCATTTACGATACGGCGCTGCTTATGGTTTCCGGAATCTTCCGTATCGGACTTTCATGGGAATATCTATGGCTCTGTCTTGGAAAAATGACATTTTATGTAGGCGTTTTAGGGATCCCGGCGTTGGTCCTTGGAACGGTCGCGGCAAAGATACCCGTGCGGGGAGGCGGCTATGCCCTAACGGCGGCAGTCATTGTGTTTGTTACCTCGCTGACGGCAGACGTCCGGTCTGTTTATGTCAATCCCTATGATCCCTGCCCGCTGCGAAATCCGTTCGTATTAAAAAAAGAGACGTCGTGGAGTCTGAGCGAACTGTACGGAGGCTCCGTATACGAAGAGTATCCGGGCAGCAGAGAAAATTTTTCCGTCACCGATTATGAGCTGTCCGTGTGGATTTCCCAAAGACACCTGTTAAGCGTAAGAGCGGAGATGAAGTTATCGGACAATGATCTCGGAGAATATGTTTTCCGCTTAAATGAGCATATGTGTGTGGAACAGGTTATGGACGGAGTGGGAACGGATCTGAACTGGCGGCAGGAAGGAAATTATGTCGCGGTTTCAGGAAACGCCGGTCTGATATCAAGGATCATCATGGTTTATTCCTGCGACGACGACCGGATCATTCCTGTGGAAAACGATTATGTCAGCCTGCCGTCCTACCTTATGTGGTATCCTGCCGCGCCGGACACGAAGAGCGATTATTCGGTAAAGGTATATTTTGACCATGAGGTCTACTGCAATTTAGAAAAGAAGGAGAAAAACGGTTTTTCGGGAAACGCTTATACGGTTTCTTTGCTTTCGGGAACGCTTGCCGGGGAAACTTTTGTCGGGGATGCAAGGATCATTTATCCGAAACTGCTGTTTTCGGAGTATTACATTCAGCAGTATTATCTTACGCAGGTCGTTCAGATCCCGAAGCAATACCGGATCGACGTGGAAGGGTTCGACTGGTTTTTTGACGGGACAATCCAGACGGCGTTTGATAAGTATTATGACCGGAGCGAATGTCTGAAAGACGGTTATATGTATTGAGAGGAGGAAAGGTATGAAAGAAAACTGCAATTTCACGCTTCTGTTTCCTGTGATCATGACATATATTGTCTGTCCCGCGGCGTATGCCGTGACGGCGGTTTATACATATCCGGGAGATGTGATCGAAAACGTCATGCTGTTCATGGCGGCATGGTGGATCGTGGCGTATTATGACGGGAAATTTAAGACGGCGGTCATGTGGCTTATGCGTTATATCGTTATGTTTCTTCCGCTGTGGATCGTGTATTATGTGATCTATATGAATACGGAGAGCGGTTATGTGCCGCTTTGGGGACTGGCGAGGATCGTGATTGCGAACAGCCTCACGGGGCTTGGCGCGTTCTGGGCGAAAAAGCTGTTTGACGAAACGGCGGTGGTATTCGTCCTTCTGGCGGTCTGCTATATTCTTATTTGATGGAAGCTTCGGGTGTCAAAAGCCCTGCAATGAAGTTCGTGTTGGCAGATTGCACAAAAGAAATCCTCGCGCACTCCATTGCACAGGGCATTTCGATGAGCC
>JAMPBI010000220.1 GCA_023666775.1 Alistipes sp.
ACTGGGACGACGACTGTCTGAAAGACATCGCGTATTATTTTCACAAAGACTTTATAAAAGTTCTTGAAGAATAGTATTGCTATAAGTTAAAATTTAGTATATTATGTATTAGGATTTGATTTGTCCATGAAAAAGAATAATATGGACAGGAATGGAGTAACATGAAGGATAAAATTATTGTTGCTGTTGACGCTATGGGCGGTGATAACGCGCCGGCGGAGATTGTTAAGGGGGCGGTACTTGCAGTAAATTCCAGCGATAATATTTATGTGGTTTTGCTCGGGAACGAGGAAGCGGTAGGTTCTGAACTGGCAAAATACACATATAATAAAGAAAAGATTTCGGTAAAGCATACGACGGAAGTTATTGAAACAGGCGAGCCGCCGGTCATGGCGATCAAGAAAAAGAAAGACTCCTCACTGGTAGCGGGCATGCATATGGTCAAGGAGAAAAACGCGGACGCCATCGTTTCGGCAGGAAGTTCCGGCGCCATACTGGTGGGCGGACAGGTTATCGTCGGCAGGATCAAAGGTGTGGAAAGACCACCTCTCGCCCCGCTGATCCCTACACTGAAAGGCGTTTCTTTACTGGTGGACTGCGGCGCGAATGTGGACGCGAGGGCGTCCCATCTGGTTCAGTTTGCCAGAATGGGTTCGATTTATATGGAACACGTTATGGGTATCGAAAACCCGAAAGTGGCGATCGTTAATATCGGCGTGGAGGAAGAGAAGGGAAACCAGCTTGTTAAAGAGACGTATCCCCTTCTTAAAAACTGTTCCGATATTAATTTTGTCGGCAGTATCGAAGCGCGCGACATTCCGAACGGGGACGTGGACGTGATCGTCTGCGAAGCGTTTGTGGGGAATGTGATCCTGAAGCTTTACGAGGGCGTAGGCGCTGCGCTGATCAAAAAGGTAAAGCAGGGAATGATGACATCATTGCGGAGCAAAATCGGGGCTTTATTGGTAAAGCCGGCGCTGAAAGAAACACTCAAGTCCTTTGACGCCAGTGAGTACGGCGGCGCGCCGCTCATCGGACTCAACGGTCTTGTTGTAAAAACTCATGGAAATTCCACTTCAAAGGAGGTGTGTGCCGCGATCAAACAGTGCGCTACATTCATGGAGCAGGAGATCAATGAGAAAATAAAAGAAATGTTAAATCAGGAATAATGAAAGGAAATTGTTATGGAATTCGAAAAGTTACAGAAAATTATTGCAGAGGTATTAAACGTTGACGCAGATGAAATCACCATGGAGACGACTTTTGTAGATGATCTGGGAGCAGATTCTCTTGATGTATTTCAGATTTTAATGGGAATCGAAGAAGAATTCGATATCGAGATCGCCAACGACGCGGCAGAGAATATCGTTACCGTCGCAGACGCTGTAGAACAGGTAAAAGCAGCGATCAACTAAATTAAAAAAATAAAGGATTACATGAATGAGACTGTCCTAGGGGCAGTCTCAAGTTTTGCTCCCCTTTTTCGGGAGGAACAAAAGGTAATAAAAAAGGAGGAGTTATGCAAAACAAAAATCTGGAGGAGCTGGAAGAAAAAATCGGGTATTGTTTTCGGGACAAAGAGTTATTGCGGACTTCCATGACACACAGCTCCTTTTCCCACGAGTGCCAGTTAAAAAAGCTTTGCTGTAACGAACGGTTAGAGTTTCTGGGCGACGCGGTGCTGGAAATAACCGTCAGCGACTATCTGTATCATCAGGTCCCGGAACTTTCCGAGGGCAGAATGAGTACGAAAAGGGCAAGCATTGTCTGCGAACCCACGCTGGCGCTTTGCTGCCGGGAACTGGATCTTGGCAGTTACATTTTAATGGGAAGAGGCGAGGAACATACGGGGGGCAGAGAAAGGGATTCCATACTCTCCGACGCGATGGAGGCGCTGATCGGGGCGATTTATCTGGACGGTGGCATTACTAGCGCAAAAGAGTTTATCAACCGCTTCATATTAAACGATATTGACAATAAAACGCTCTTTTATGATAGTAAGTCTATCCTACAGGAATGGGTCCAGGCACGAGGAAAAGGACCGCTGACCTATTATCCGGTTTCGGAAAAAGGACCCGACCATGCCAAGACGTTCACCGTGGAAGCGCGGCTTGGCGATGAGGTTATGGGAACGGGAAGCGGAAGAAGCAAAAAAGCCGCGGAGCAGGAGGCGGCATATCATGCCATACTGCGGATCAGGCAGACTACGGACGGCAGAAAGGATATAACAGAATGTATTTAAAAAGCATAGAAGTACAAGGCTTTAAGTCCTTTGCAAACAGAATACTTTTTGAGTTTCATAACGGTATCACGGGTATCGTGGGACCGAACGGAAGCGGTAAGAGTAACGTGGCGGACGCGGTGCGCTGGGTTTTGGGCGAGCAGAGGGCGAAGCAGCTGCGCGGAGCCAAGATGGAAGACGTGATCTTCTCGGGAACGGAGATCCGGAAGCCCGTAAGCTACGCGTATGTGTCGATCACGCTGGATAATTCGGACCGGGCGCTTGCCGTGGATTACGATGAAGTCACGGTCACAAGAAAAGTATTCCGTTCCGGGGAGAGCGAGTACCTGATCAACGGAAATACCTGCCGTTTAAAGGACGTCAATGAACTGTTTTATGATACGGGTATCGGTAAGGAAGGCTATTCCATTATCGGTCAGGGTCAGATCGACCGTATCTTAAGCGGCAAGCCCGAAGAACGCCGTGAACTGTTTGACGAGGCGGCGGGGATCGTGAAGTTTAAAAGGCGTAAGGCGGCTGCCGTCAAAAAATTAGAAGACGAGCAGGCGAACCTTGTCCGCGTAAACGATATACTGGGAGAACTGGAAAAACAGGTGGGACCGCTGGAAAAGCAGGCGGAGAAAGCAAGACAGTATCTGAAATATAAAGAGGATCTGAAACGGCATGACGTCAATATGTTCCTGCTGGAGACGGACCATATCAAAGGACAGTTAAAGGAAGTAACGGAAAAATATGACATCGCGTCGGCGGAACTGACAAAGCGCGGCGAAGAGCAGGAAGCCGTCCGGGAAGAATATGAGAAGATCGAGCAGGAGATCGAGCAGATCGGCGCTTCCATTGAGGAGATCGGCGCGAAGCAGAACGAAACGGTAGTCAATAAGGGACGTCTGGAAGGGCAGATCAATGTGTTGAACGAGCAGATCAACACGCTGCTTGTAAACGACGAACATTTAAACGAGCGTATCGACGCGATTTCCGATAATATCGCGTCTAAGGAAGCCGAAAAGAATAAAATCGAAGAACAGCGGGAAGGCAGTAAGGCGGAACTTTCGTCAACGGAGGAAGAAAAGAACCGGGCGGAAGAAAAACTTGCCGAAATCCAGACGCGGATCGAAGAACATAACAAGGCGGTTGACGACAATAAGAACGAGATCATTCAGATATTAAACGAAAAAGCCCAGACGAAGACGAAAAGCCAGCGTTATGAGACGATGCTGGAACAGATCGGTATCCGCAAGGCGGAGCTTACAAGCCGTATCTTAAAGGGCAAAAGCGACGAGGCGGTATGGCAGGAAGCGCAGGACAAGTATCAGAAGGAACTGGACGAGATCGACCTGCGGGTTGACGCGCTCAACAATACCAATAACGAACTGACCGAGGAAATCGCGGCAAAGCGCGGCGAATCCGCGGAACTGACGGCGGTTATCGCCAAAGAACAGCAGCAGTACCACGGGGACAAGTCAAAGCTGGAATCTCTGCGCAATATTACGGAACGCTATGACGGTTACGGAAACAGCATTCGCAAAGTCATGGAGCAGAAGGAAAGCAATAAGGGTATCCTCGGTGTGATCGCCGATATCGTAAAAGTAGAAAAAAAATATGAGATTGCCATTGAGACGGCGCTTGGCGGGACGATCCAGAACATCGTAACGGACAATGAGAATACGGCAAAAGGACTGATACAATACCTGAAGGAGAACAAATTCGGACGGGCTACCTTTTTACCGCTGTCGTCCATTTCCGGCAGGAACACGCTGGAGAAAGACCCGTGTATCAAGGAAAACGGCGTGATCGGCATAGCGAGCAATCTGGTAAAAGTGTCCTTTGAATATGTGGAACTTTCCAAATATCTTCTGGGACGGGTCCTTGTTGTGGATAACATTGACAATGCGCTGGCGATCGCCCGAAAATATAAGTATTCCCTGAGGATCGTAACCCTTGAGGGCGAGCAGTTAAATCCGGGCGGTTCCATGACCGGCGGCGCCTTTAAAAACTCGAGCAATCTGCTGGGCAGGAGAAGAGAGATTGAGGAACTGGCTTCCCAGATCAAGGAATTGTCCGCGAAGATCGATAAGGACCAGGCGACGGTACGGGAGATCAAGGCGCTGATCGGCGAACTCCGCACCAATCTGGAGGAGAATAATAAGACGCTTCGGGATACCATGGTACTCCGCAATACCGCGCAGATGAATTTGAAACAGGCTTTGGACAAGAAGAACGAGATCATATCTTCTTATAAGGATTCCACGGACGAGGCGGGCGAGATCGAGCGTCAGATCACGGAGATCAAAGAAAGCCTTGCGGGGATCACGCAGGAGCTTGCTCTTCTGG
>JAMPBI010000221.1 GCA_023666775.1 Alistipes sp.
AGAACCGCCGCCACCTTTTCATTTAACATCGCCTCAAACCGTTCAAAATTAATCTGGAAATTGACCGTGTCCGCCGGAACCACCTTTAAAACGGCTCCCGCTCCGCCGACATACGGATTATATTCCGGAAAATACGGCGCGAACGTCAGGATCTCGTCCCCCGGCTTGGATATGGCGCGCACCGCATGGGCGATAGCGCCCGCGGCGCCGGAGGTCATGAAAATATCCTCCGCGGTATAGGGAAGTCCGAAACGTTCCGACAGCGATTTCGCGACCGCCTCCCGCACGGACGTTATGCCAAGGCTCGGGCTGTAACCGTGAAGGGTCATCGGATCTTCTTCCCGCAAAAGACGGATCATTTCTTCCGTAAAATCCTTTGGCGCAGGGACCGACGGATTTCCCAGACTGTAATCAAACACATTTTCATACCCGATCTCCGTGCCGCGCTTCGTCGCGTACTCCGACAGCACGCGGATCTGCGATTTTCCGTTTAACATGGCTTTATATCCTTCATTGATCATGATTGCTTTCCTCCGTTTTTTCTCATCGCCGCTTCGACCACATGCCCCACCAGCACCGAGGTGGTGACGCTTCCCGTTCCTCCCGGGACCGGCGTTATGGCGTCAACGATTTCCGCCGCTTCCCCGTAATTCACGTCGCCGCAGAGTTTTCCTTCCTCATTGACGTTAATTCCCACGTCAATGACCGTCTGCCCTGCCCGCAGGTAAGACGCGTCCACAACGGACGCTTTTCCCGCCGCCACGATAACGATGTCCGCCTCTTTCACCACCGACGGCATATCCTTTGTCCTCGTGTGGCAGACCGTGACGGTCGCGTTCTTTTTCAGGAGCATCATCGCAGCCGGTTTTCCCACCACAAGACTTCTTCCCACAACGACCGCCCGCTTTCCGGTGCAGTCGATCCCGTAGTGGTCGAGGATCTCCATGCACGCTTTCGGCGTACATGGCGGAAAGCCCTGTTCTTTTCCCGCGAACACTCCCGCCAGGGAACCGTCCGTGATACCGTCCACGTCTTTCGCGATATCCAGCGCGTTAATGATCTTCTCCTCGTCAAGATGTTTCGGGAGGGGGCGGAACAGCAGCACGCCGTGAATACCGTCGTTGCGGTTTACCTCGTCGATGACTTTTAGCAGCGCTTCTTCCGTCACGTCGGCGGGAAGCAGGAACTTCTCGTAAGACACGCCCAGCGTCTCGCACCGCTTTACGGCTCCTCTTTCGTAGGACAGGTCGTCTTCCCGCTCGCCCGCGCGTATGATCCCCAGCGTAGGGGTGATCCCTTTCTGCGAAAGTTTCGCCACGTCCGCCTTGATCCTCTCGTTCATCGCGGCGGTAACTTCTTTTCCCAATAACTGCTTTGCCATGTTTCCTCCTTCTATTTCAGACGTTCCTTCACATTGTGAAATACCTTGTCCGCCCTGACGGAATATTCTTCGATCATACGCTCCGCCTCTTCATTCAGGCTTTCGGCATACGCTCTGTCCGCCATGGACTTCGTATTGATAAAAACATTTAACGACGCTCCTAAAAGAGCCGCCTTACAAAAAGCCGCCCCCACGCCCGCGTCGCTTAACGCGATCACGCTTCCTTTTTGCGCAAATTCCTCGATCAGTCCGACCGCTTGGCAGCATTTTCTCATGATCTCCATCGGAACCGAACAGGCGTCCTTTAACGCAGCCTCCATGACGCGCGCTTTCTCCGCCTTCTCCTCGTCGGTCTCCTTCGGCATGCCGTAGGCTTTGGAGAGCGGTTCAAAAACCCTCGCGTCCTCTTCCACCAGCCCCAGCAGTTCCTTTTGCAAAACGTCCGCCTTTTCTTTCAGGGCAACGATATCCGCCTCGACGTCGGCGTATTTCTTTTTTCCCACCGTAAGGCTTCCCACCATATTGCCGAGAGCGCACCCTAAGGCTCCCACAAGGGCGCAGGCTCCGCCTCCTCCGGGAACCGGCGCTTTCGTGGATAATATATCGACAAAATCATTACAGCTATATGATGTAAAATCCATAATTGTCCTCCGTTTTTACATGTTTAGTTTTAGTATACTATTATCCTGCAAAATATGCAAACATTCTATTATTTTCCGTCCTCATGCCACGGCATTGCCCCGCTTACGGCGGTTTTTCCCGTCAAAACCGCCTCCTGCAAAAGAATTGCCGTATAAGCGTCCTGCAGCGCGTACCGGAGCGGATATTCCGGCTCTTTCTCTCCTGCGGCATACAACGCCGTATCCAGCAGGATCGCCGCGACCGCCGTTTCGTCCGAAGCAAGTCCGCAGGAACCGAACCTCGGTTCATATACGACCGCGCCGTCAAAGGCGATCTTATCAATTTCCGTCACTTCCCTGAGGTTGGGATTTTCATACTGCGTGATAACGTTGTGCCGTGATATTTCCAAAGAAACCTCCCTCGGCATATTGTCTTTGTCCAGATAATAAAACGTTTCCTCTTTCATCTGTCCCCGGCTTCCCCTGACGTCCACATAATTTTTGCGGATCGGGGAGCGGTACTGCTCCGAATCAAAGTCGTAAAACGCCGTTTTGCCGTCCTTAAACTCCACTACCGCCAGCGTTCTTGATTTGTCCACCGGCTTTCCGTCCGTAAAACGTTCATAGCGGCTTAACGTCTGCGCCGTGGGAAAGGTGTATGTTTTTCCCGTTATCCGAAAAGGCGTCATTTCTTCCCGCAGGAAAGCCCGGATCAGGCTTGCGCCGTGGTATTCGTGGGCGAGGGACACATTAACGCTGTAAGGCTCGCCGATGATATTCCCGTCCAGCACTTTAAGCATTGCCTCGTAAACCGGGTATCTTGTATACTGCTCGGCAACCGAAAGTTTTGCCCCTTTCTGATGAAGTTCCCACAACTCTTTCAGCGTCGCAAGGTCCAATGCCGCGGGTGTCTCGCACAATACGGTAAATCCATATCCCAGCCACTCCTTTGACACTTCGGCGATCGACGCCTTATTCACCGCGACCACCACAAAGTCCGGTTTCAGCCCCCGGCACTCCTCTTTGGACATTGTGGTATAAATACCATGCTCCGCGGCGATCCGTTCCGCCTTATCCTCCGTCCGGCAAAGCATGGCGCACAGCTCGAACTGCCGGGGAAGCGCTTTGGCGATACGCACATAATACAGAGATCTCCAGCCGGAACCGACAATAACAAAACGTATCTTTTCCATATGATCTGCCCTTTTCCTTTCTAACCCGCAATACTGTTTCCCGTGTAAAGCTGGTAATACCTGCCCTTCTCCTCGATCAGCTCGTCATGCATGCCCCGCTCGATGATACAGCCGTTTTCCAGAACCATGATACAGTCGCTGTTCTTGACCGTGGAAAGCCTGTGGGCGATAACAAATGTCGTTCTTCCTTTCATCAGCTTATCCATACCGCTCTGAACGATTTTCTCCGTTCTGGTATCGATGGAGCTGGTCGCCTCGTCCAGAATGAGAACCGGCGGATCGGCGATCGCCGCGCGGGCGATGGCGAGGAGCTGGCGCTGTCCCTGGCTTAAATTCGCGCCGTCGCCGGTAAGCACCGTCTGGTAGCCGTCGGGAAGACGGCGGATAAATCCGTCCGCGTTGGCGAGTTTTGCCGCCGCGACCACTTCCTCGTCCGTGGCGTCAAGCCGCCCGTAACGGATATTTTCCATAACCGTATTCGTAAATAAATGGGTATCCTGTAAAACCATGCCAAGAGAGCGCCTCAGATCCGCTTTCTTAATATGGTTGATGTTAATGCCGTCATAGCGGATCTTTCCGTCCTGAATATCGTAAAAACGGTTGATCAGGTTGGTAATGGTCGTCTTTCCCGCTCCGGTAGAACCGACAAAGGCGATCTTCTGTCCCGGCGTCGCGTACATTTTAATATTGTGAAGGACGATTTTTTCCTCGTTATATCCGAAATCCACGTCGTTGAAGGTCACGTCGCCCTTTAATTCCACATAGGTGCAGTTGTCTCCATCTTTGCCCGGGTTTTTCCATGCCCACATTCCCGTTCTTTCCGTGGTTTCCACAATCTCGCCGTTTACCAGCTTCGCGTTCACAAGAGTAACGTTTCCCGTATCTTCCTCTTCCTCCTCGTCGAGAAGTTTAAAGATACGCTCCGCGCCCGCAAGCGCCATGACGATACTGTTAAACTGCATGCTGACCTGGTTGATCGGCATATTAAAACTCTTGTTAAACATCAAAAAACTCGCGAGTCCGCCTACCGTAAAGCCTCCTATCCCGTTTAACACAAGGATCCCGCCTATCATGGCGCAGAGAACGTAGCTGACGTTTCCAAGCTGCGCGTTGATCGGTCCCAGGATATTCGAGAAGCGGTTGGCGTTGTAAGCGCTCTCATAAAGCGCGTCGTTTAATTCCTTAAAGGTGTGCTTTGCCTGTTCCTCGTGGCAGAATACCTTGACAACCTTCTGTCCCTCCATCATTTCCTCAATGTAGCCGTTCACGGCGCCGATGTTTTTCTGCTGGGCGACGAAGAACCGGCTGGAAAGACCTGCCGCCCATTTCGTCGCGTTTAAC
>JAMPBI010000222.1 GCA_023666775.1 Alistipes sp.
GTCTAACAATATCTGTGCGGCATTTTCATCAATATACATTCTTCTGTCACGAAATACCTCCGCATTCAACTTTTCTTTATAGTATTCCACTAAATCGCTTTTTGACGTAAATGCCACAAAACCGTCACACCCTGCCTCAAGGCTTACCTGACACGCGATTGCAAAGAGATGTGCGCCAACTCCTTCATATCTTCCTGTATGGCTGTAATTATGCGGTGCAGTTTCTACAATATCCACATCTGCAACTCCACCATCAACTTTTACGGAAATTCTGCCCTGAACGGTATCATCGCCCTTTAAGAACAATTCATATATATGATACCCTCTTTTTTCCGTGATACTCCAGTTAAATTTCCACCCTTTATAATCTTTCGGTCTTATCGGTATTTCACGTACCCGGTATTCTGTTTCTACTTCTTCGCCGGTTCTGGTGTCTACCAAACAATCTGTAATCCTATCAATTAAAATATCAACTTCCATCTTTTATGTATCTCCCTCTTTCTCTTTAATTTTATCACATTTTCCCGCAATATTCCACAAAAATAGTTTTTTCAAAAATACAAAATTGGGGGATATATCTTCCTTAATTCAACGTTTTCCAATCCACCCCGCCACCTTTCCGATCACATGAAAAATCAGGCATAAAACGGCAAAACCAATAAGCACGGAAAACCCGTAAAAAATATACTCGATACCATTCAGATCAAACATTAAAGCTCTGGATTTCTGCGGAACGATCCAGCGGTGATAATTTACGCTATCGAATATCCAACACAATAACAGAAACGATACCGCCCAAAAACCGGCAAACCACACAAGAACAGACTTCACCCGCGCCCGAAATACTACGAAATAAATATACTTAACCAAATCACTCCCAGCAGATTAGCGAGGAAATGCGCCAAAGCGCTGCACCACCCGTTATCCGTCTCTCGGAATACAAGACCGTAAAACAGCGAATTAACAAAAACAAAAAACAAGTCATACAAAACGACGACCGGATTTCCAAAATTAAAATGTCCCAGCGAAAACAGAACGGAAGTAATAAGCAATGACGGCAGAAACGGCATTACTTTTGAAGTCTGTTTCTGGAAAAACGCCCTCCACGCTATTTCTTCTCCCAACGCAAGCACCAGCAGCTCTAAAATGTATTCCAGCATTTCCGGTGTGGTCAAAAAAATCCGCGAATTTAAATGCTCCAGATATTCCGGCAGACAAAATCCGGCAATCAAAAAGCACAGTACGTTCATTACCATCGGCATTATAACAAAAAGGATAACTTTTTTGTCCCTCATACAGCGGACAAACGATTTTATATCCAGTCCCTCGTTTTTTGACCCGTTTGTCTTTCGGGTCGTAAAATACGCCACAATTCCGACGATAACGGATATTCCTGCTAATTTTAACGTTTCTCCGTTGACGTTTATATTTAAAATGTTTGTAAAGGATAAAACTGCCATTACAATAACGAAAATAACTACCAATCGATTTAATTTTTTCATTTCCTTTCCTCCTGTATGGTTAAGATTGCTCCTGCATATACGCGTTTCAAATGCGTCGTTATGAGTTTATCATCATATTCCAAAGAATTGTTGGCAATGATACTGGCGTAGCCGTGGACAAACAGCGCGAGCGTTACAAAAACTTCCTTCGTCTGCTCCATGCTTATTCCCATCGCCTCCCGCATTACCGAAAGAACCGGCACCAGTTCCTCGGAATCGATCATTTCCGGCAGGCTGTTTCCAACGGCAAATCCCGATTGAAAAAGGAAACGAAACAGGTTCGGTTCTTCCACCGCGAACCGGATATAATTTTTTCCGATTGCAAGCATGATGTCCTTCTGCGTTTGGGAAATATTCATCAGATACTGCGTATGGTAGTCGTCCGTTTTCTTGTAAGCGGCTCTCTTCAATTCCTCGATTGTCGCGAAATAATACATAACCGGCTGTGTGGAACAACCCAGCTTTTTGGAAACGGTCCGCGCGTTGACATTTTCCGCGCCTTCGGCTCTTGTAACTTCAAAAGCCGCGTTGACCACCATCTCTTTTGTGATCTTCGCTTTTGGCGGCATTGTATGTATGACCTCCTTTTTATATAATTATTGTTATATAACAAGAATTATACATATTATTTTTGCTTTGTCAATAGGGAAGGTTTTATTTTTTCTATTTTTAAATATAATAAAACAAGCAGGCTCCGGGGAACCTGCTTGTTTTATTGAACTCACATCACACCACCCAAAAAATCCTTAGGTGAAATCGCTTTTACCGGTGATGTTTTATAATCATCTATATTCCTTGTTATGATATACTCTGCGCCATACGATTTTGCGCATTCCATCTGTAAACAATCCTCAAAATCGGAAAAATCTTCATTCCTAAGTCCTGATAATAATTTGTTTTTATCAATCCCCTCAATATCAAAGATTGAGCATAAACTATACAATACTTCGCGCCTGTCTTTTTCGTTATAGTCTTTTCTTAATATAAAAAACATATTCGGAACAGAATGCGCCGCAATACAACCCTTCACTCTGCCCTCTGCACAGGCAAAAACAATACTCTTTGCGTCTTCGTAGAACGGCTCTCTTGTAATCAGATAATCCAATAACACATTTGTATCAACCAGAACCCTACTTACCATATTTTTCTTCCCTTCCGGAAGCTAATTCTCCCACATAATCCGTTGCCGTTCCCTTTCTTCGTAACTGCTCCAATTTTTCAAACGCTTCTTTTCTTTCCGATATGTTATCATTATATAGACCATTAACTCCCTGCAAAATCTGTAAAATAAAACTGATTTTATCTTCGGGTATTTTCTCTAACTCATGGATTGCACTCTGTCTTAACGCCGTCATAAAAACACTCCCTTCCAACTACGATATCATTTTCCCTACATTTTTCAACCTATTATCTCCAGTTTGATATATTAAATATAGTATACATAGCCTGATTTCAAATTTCAATTCTTTTCTTTATATCCGCAATATTTTTCCATTCCTTGAAATAAGCCGTCAAATATAGTATGATATAAACTATCATTTTTGAGGAGTAAACAAATGGAACACAATATTGACGAATTACTGAATAAACCATACTATGTAATTGACTTTTTACCCGAACGGGTATCGAAGACGGCTAACGGACATTTTTTTGACGTCGAATATTATTTACTCAACAGCGAAAAACACCATGAAATGAAAAATAAATATGTCAATATCATATTGAAGTTAATGTGCTATTATCGTACTTCCATTTTATGGAACGGGTGGAAGGACGATCCGAAACCGGAAGATATCGACGACGCCGTTAAAGAGATCATGGAAAACCACTCCGGAACGTTAAATATCCTATTTCCGGAAGAAAATGTTCTATTGGTCTTTGAATGGGACTGCCTGAATTTAACCGTTTATAATCTACCAGAAAATATGAAAGAACTCGTTGAAAAAATCGCGTTGTCGGAAGGCTTTTTTTGCTGGAAAGGGGCGGATTGACAACATTTGCACTCACACATATAATTGGAGCAAAAATAAAGCAAGGAGTGATATCAATTATGGAAATAAAAAAGCATGTGATTGACAGTTACGAGAATTACAAGGAAGAAAATCGTCTGACAACAAATAATGCAAGAAAAATAGAATTTATTACCACCTCTAAGATACTTGACGAACACCTTGGCAGAAGCTGTAAGGTTTTGGACTGTGCCGCAGGAACCGGAATATATGCTTTTTATCTTGCAGAGAAAGGACATGTGGTTACAGCAACGGACATTACACCGAGACATATTGATATCATAAATAAGCAAAAAGTGAAAAAACATTTTCAAATGGAGACGGCAGTTTTAGACGCAACGGATATGTCTGTTTTTGAAGATCATTCCTTTGATGTTGTTTTAAATATGGGACCATTTTACCATTTGATCACGGAAAAGGAAAGAGAAAAATGCCTGTCAGAGTGTATCCGGGTGTTAAGGAAAGGGGGATTGCTCGTAACGGCATATATACCGAGATTTTATGTATTCCAGCATGTCGTGATGAGTGATGAAAAATTTTTGAATGCGGTGTTGGCAAAACAGCTTATTGAAACGGGAGTTCTCCGGCATAACGATGAAAACTGTTTTTGGACGGATACATATTATTCTTCAAAAGAAGAAATGGAAGCTCTATATCAGTCACATCAGTTAAGGGTAACAGATCATTTCGCACAAGACGGATTGACTCCATTATTACGTGAGAAAGTCGATAGCTGGAGTGAGGAAAAATTTAAAATATGGTGTGATTATCATTACAGCATATGCCGGGAACCATCTGTTTTAGGTTCCAGCAATCATACCGTTATTATAGGTGTTAGATAGCGAATTTATTGGAATATTGCCGCTCATAAATTTCACTTCCTTTGCAAATACCGATTTAGCAAATCGTATGTGCCGTAATAATTGTATAACTATATGAGTTGATCGTTATCTTTATTATATTGTCAATTTCACAATACCAGTTCTTACCTTGCTTATATATAATACAATT
>JAMPBI010000223.1 GCA_023666775.1 Alistipes sp.
ACTACACGCTTAAAAAGAACTTAAAGAAACCAAATGCCGCAAAACCGGGATTTGTTATCTACCATACTAATTATTCCATGGTCATTTCACCGGATATCGGAAAATTTGAGGGACTGACAGTTGTAAATGACTGAAAAACTACGCTCCGTGTACCATATTGCGGTGCATACAGCAACGCAAATATCACACGGAGCGTAGTTTAATTATGTATTTCCGTTCAATCTGTTGAGAATATTTCGATAATATTCATCGTTAATCTCAAAACCAATATATTCCCTATTTAAATTTTTTGCCGCAACCAATGTTGTACCACACCCGCAAAACGGATCTAATACTGTTTGCCCTTCCACTGTCACCAAGGATATCAGTATCTCCATTAATTTTACTGCCTTTTGTGTTGGATGAAGTCCTCTATCCGATTTTTGCGTCTGGATTTTTATTATATTAGAGCATATCTCCAATCCTTCATTCCACAACGAAAGCTCTTTTAACTTTTCTTCATTAAACGCTCCTATTTCATTCTCTACTATATTATCCGTTAATGTTCCTCCTTGAGGATAGGGTTTCATAAACCATAATATAGGTTCAAACAGAGGTCTTAAATTACCAATCTTCCAACCTTCCCATTTTTTGCCGTTTTCCACGTCGTTTCTTCTCTCAAAAACACAGCTTACCCTTTGTGCCCTATATGCTGCCGAATCTTTTTCCCATGCTATCATATCCTTAAATATAAACCCAGAATCCTCCATAGCGCAAATACACCTATGCGCCAATCTTCTTCCGGCAAATATAAAGCAGCTTGCTCCCGGTTTTAGTACTCTATACCAGTCATCTGACCATGACTTGCACCATTGATAATATTCCATCGGAATTTCTTTATCAGCCTGTGACCAGCCATTAAGAGGTTTCCCACGTGTCTTAAACACCGTTCCGCTTCTCTCTTGCGCAGGACTCTTTCCAAGCAATGCACTATTTGTGTTATTATGCAGCACATCCCATTCATCAAAATTAATACCGTAAGGAATATCCGATAAAATGAGATGTACCGTTTCATCCACTACCGTTTTTATTAGCTGTATTGAATCTCCATGTTCCACTCTGCCCACAGCCGCACCTCTTGTTATTACTTATTTAACTTCGTTATATAGGAATTTATAACTGCTATTTTTTCATGCAGCTTCTTTGTCTTAATCAATTCCTCTATTGCCTGTTCCCTTGTATATCCTTTTATAAGGGAAATATAATTTTCCCAATATTCTATCTCAAATTCCCCGCGATGTACTATTAAATTCTTATATTCGCCAAGTAATTTAGAATATTCTTCGGCAGACAAGCCGGTCTTTTTTGCTACATAACCGTCTATTCTGGGTAAAAAACAAGCTTTCGCATTCACAAACGCCAACGACTTATCACGCGCAATCATTTGAGAGGAATTCCATAAAGATTCCAGCGAAAAATGCTCAGTTTCCCTAATATCATTATCCAGCAAAATAGATATGTGTTCCCACGTAAAAAGACAAACATTATTTTCCAACGCTTTAGAATATATCTGACTGTTGCTTTGAGGATATTGAAAATACGGGGCAACCAAAACAGCATACTCATTTTCAGCTCCTCTCCAGTCGCTTAAATTACTTACTTTAAAATCCTTTTGATTTTTGGCTGTTCTGCTTAACCGAAAACATTTTGCATCGGCAACCAGACTATAATTATATCCTGCCTTGCTTTCCGCAATAATGTCAGCGCTATCCCCTCTTTCATCTAACGCCCGGGCAGCCATTCCTAACTCTCTAAAACATCTTGCCAATACAATATCCGAAGCCTTGGAATATAACTTTTCTTCTGTTGAATCATGCTCAATCGTTTCCGGTATCGTCCCAATGTGTTTCACTACGAACTTAAAATCCGCAAGCTCCATTTCATCAATAATTGACCTGAGATTTTCTGCAGCCTTTTTAAAATCGTTTTCTTTTATATTCAAAATATAATTGATAAGTTTGTTAAACATTCTTTCCCCACTTCCTATTATGTATTGATATTATTATAGAACATATGTTTTCTTAAGTCAAGTCTATCTTCAATATTCCTGTAATTCAGGCTTATAAAATAATCCCGCTCCTTCCACCAGTCCGCACTCGCGGAAAAGTGTTTTCACCGCCATATCATATTCCGTTTTGTTTTTTGCCTTACGGATCGCTTTGATATGTTTTCCGTCGTCGTCAAACAGCCAGATCTGATAATTCCACAGTTCCTTCATTTTAAACAGCACATCTTTGTCCCCCGACAACTCCTGCCTGTATCCTTCATAAAGCCTCTCAAAAAAATCCTCTAAAAGTTCCTTGGCTGTTTTTGGCAATTCTTCCGCTTTTTTTGCCGCCCCGTCCGCCCATATCCGCTCCACGAGAAAAGGATTTGCAAGAAGTCCCCTCCCGATCATGATCCGTGACACACCGGGAAATTGACTGCGGATCCGCCGATAGTCCTCCACGCGGAAGATATCCCCGTTATAACACACCGGAAACGGACAGCGCTCCTCTGCCTTCGCAAACGCGTCAAGATGAGGGTTTCCGCCGTATAACTCCCTTTGAAGCCTTGAATGGACGATCAGTTCCGCAAGGGGATATTGACAGTAAATCGAAAGAAGCCCGTCAAACTCTGCCGTATCCTCTTTTCCCAACCGCGTTTTAACGGAAATCCGCATATCCGTTTTTTCAAAAATCTCAGCCAGAAACGCGTCCAGTTTATCCGGAAACGCCAGAAACCCGGAACCCCTACCCTTAGATACCACTGTTCCGGACGGACAGCCCAGATTTAAGTTTACCTCGTCGTACCCAAGCTGTTTCAGCCTTTTTGCCGTATTGACAAACTCTACGGCGTCCGCCGTCAAAATCTGCGGCACGATACGGATATCGGGATTATTTTCGGGAAGCACGTCCCTTAACTCCTTGGCTTTTAACCCTGCCTTCCTGTTCCCCACGATAAACGGCGTAAAATATTTATCAATCTTACCAAAACAGGACCGGTATAAATTGCGGTATACATGTCCCGTAATGCCCTCCATGGGCGCAAAATATATTGAGATCATCTAATAGTCTACCTTCATTAAACAAAGACCGCATGCCGGCGCCGTATACCCTGCCGCCTCACGGTTCTTCGCGTATAGTATTTTCTCCACTTCGCCGACGGAAATTTTGCCAAATCCGACTTCCAGAAGGGTCCCCACCAAAATCCGCACCATATTGCGCATAAATCCCGTCCCGTGAAATGTAAATGTGATATATCCGTTCTTTTCTTCAACGGCAATCACGTCCACGACCCTCACGGTAGACGGATATCCCGCCGCCTGCCTGCAAAAAGAAGCATAATCATGTTTTCCCGTAAGAACTTCCGCCGCCTTTCGCATACTGTCTATATCCGGGATTCTGTCCAATTCATAAACATACTTACGGTCAAATACCGCCCTGTATTCACCGCAGTGACAGGTATAGCGGTACGTCTTTCCAACGGCGCTGTAGCGCGCATGAAACTTATCCGAAGCAATCCTTACCTCCAGCACCGCGATATCTTCCGGCAGATTTTTGTTCAGTCCGTTCCGTAGTTCGTTCGCGGTATATTCCGTATCCAGCCACACATTCGCGGTCATTCCCTTCGCGTGGACTCCAGCGTCCGTCCTTCCCGCTCCGTTAATGTCAGGAACTTCCCCGAAAAGTTCAAAAAAAGCCTGTTCCAGCCTTCCCTGCACCGTATCCGTATCCGGCTGATGTTCCCAGCCATAATAACGGCTGCCGTCGTAACTTAACAGCATTTTATAATTCCTACGCATGTCCCGCACCCTGTAACCGTTTTGTCAGCTTCCGCTCCACAAAATAATAACAGAAAACCGACAAAACCATCATAAATGCCACATAAAGCAGGAATACTTTTCTGGACGCGTAATTCAGCTCCCACAAAAACATTCGGTTCAGATCTTCCAGCAGGACCATAGCCGGAAAATGTATAAGATACATGGAAAACGATATTTTCCCCAGAAACAAAAACAGCGGATTTTTCAAAAATGCCCGGATCACGCCAACGTTTACCGCAAGAAATACAAGGCATGGCCACAGGATCATTTCATAGATCAACACCACCTGCGGATCCGGGGCAAAAACTTTATGGCCGAATACCGCGCCTGTCGCGACAATTCCTAAAAACACCGCAAAAACGATACCCGTAATGATCTGTTTTTTCTTACTCTCCATTTTATTAACCTGTTCACAGAACGTACAGGTCAGACAGCCCGCAAAAAATCCCGTCAGTCCCCGGCAGTTCAGAAAAACCGTCTCATAATTCTTCACCGCAATAACAACGCCCAAAAGCAGCCAGCCCAGATACGCCGCGTTTTCCATGTGATACGTTCCTGCCGCCCGGGTAGAAACATAGAACAGAATGTACATGATCAGCACAATGCTCAGATACCATGACGGCGCGTTAAAGGAACTTGCCACAAGCGACGTTCCCTGAAGGCACAG
>JAMPBI010000224.1 GCA_023666775.1 Alistipes sp.
CACAAGAAAGCCTGATTCTTCCAGGATCATCTGCGCGATCTCACGGTTCAGTTCAATATCCTCCACCAGAAGAATACGTTTTCCGCTAAAATCCGCCAGAGTCCACTCCTGAACCTCCTCCTGCTTTTCTAACAGATTATTCGCGGCGAGCAGCACCGTTCTCAGATCCGACATAAACATAGGTTTCGCGCAGAAAGCGGTAACGCCTGCCGCCTTCGCCTCTTCTTCAATATCCGTCCAGTCATACGCGGATAAAATGATGATCGGAGCCTCGTTACCGACCGCCTCCCGGATTCTTCTGGCAGTTTCCACTCCGCTAATTCCCGGCATCTGCCAGTCTATGATAAAGGTATGATACGAATCGCCTTCCTCATGGGCGGTCGTGGCACGGTAAACCGCTTCCCTGCCGGAAGTTGTCCACTCGGAGCGCATTCCGATCTGCCTCAACATCTTGTTGACGCTGTCGCACGCATTAAAATCATCATCTACGACAAGCGCCCGCAAGCCTTCCAGTTCTTTAATCTCTTTTGCGGTTTTTTCCACATCCTGCAATTTCAATTCAAACTCTACCGTAAACGTGCTGCCTTTTCCCATCTCGCTCTCAACATTAATCGTACCGTTCATCATCTCGATGATATTTTTCGTAATAGCCATTCCAAGACCGGTTCCCTGAATACCACTCTGCGTCACGGTCGTTTCCCGCTCAAAAGGTTCAAAAATATGGTCTACAAAACCCGGCGACATTCCGATACCGTTATCTTTAATGGTAAATACATAATCACCGTATCCGTGGCGGAATTTAGACTTCTGCATGATCTGGAAGGAAATTGTTCCCCCGGCAGGCGTATATTTTACGGCATTACTTAACAGATTAATAAATACCTGGTTTAACTTCAGAGGGTCCGCTATAACATCTTCATTCGTAACCTCAAACGTATCAATAAATAACTCCAGCTGTTTTGCCTTAACCTGCGGCTGAATAATATTTATCAAATTATGTATCAGTTCCGAAATATTACATTCCTGCTCCTTGATCTGCACTTTTCCGCTCTCGATCCTGCTCATGTCAAGAACGTCGTTGATCAGGCTGAGAAGGTGGTTGCTGGAAGAAAGCACTTTTTGCAGACAATCCAGAACCTGCTCCTTATTATCAATATGGCTGACGGCAATCGTCGAAAATCCGATGATCGCGTTCATAGGGGTACGGATATCATGGGACATATTCGACAAAAACGTGGTCTTCGCCCTGTTTGCGTGCTGAGCCTGCATCAGCGCGTCCTGAAGCGCCTGTGTCTGCTCCCTCTGCTTTTTAACCTGTTCCGTGATATCTTTGGAAAGCACCATAACCATGATATCGCCCGTATCTTCGTCACGGGTCATGACATAAGACTGGCGCACGCAAATCGCTTCCTCGTCCGAAACGCCGCCCCAATACTCCGCTATAACTTCCCTCTCGCCCCGTTCAAAGCACTGAAGAAGATTATCTATACTTACAACGGCAGTATAATCGTCCAAAGATTCCTCCAAAACAAACTGCTTCCATTTCTCAAAACATTCCGACGCCTTACACGGTGCTGTCAGCCCCGCATGTTCAAGGAAAGATATTTTTCGTCCGTCTACGTTTCTGACAATATCCTGCTCAATCAGATCCTTCGTCAGGTTAAACTCAAATTTGGAGAACGAATTGGACATGATCGCTATCTGATACTGCCTCTCTTTGCGGTTCGCCAGCGATCTTTCCCTCTGAACCCTCAGTTCCTTCTCTTTCAGTTCCGTTATATTCTGACGGATAAACAAAACTTTGCAGGCTTTATTGTCTTTTCTTTCCAGACAGATAACATTCATATGTTCCCAGCCCGGACGCCCGTTTCTTATTACATAACGCTCATACCGAAGATCGTTGTGTTCCTCCAAAGCGTCGATCAGGGAATCTTTATCCATAAAATCAACAAATCCCTGTCGATGGCTGTCCTCCTCGGAAGACGCCCAGTAATCCACAATATCGCGATAATTTCCTCTTACCGCTATTCCGTCGTCCTCCGGTCTGGTTCCCGCCAGATACTGATAAGTGTCTTTCTCAAAATCAGCCATGGCAAACCGTGAAAACAGGATATTGATACCGTTTATAATATATCCCATTTCCCCATTTTCTTTCTCAAGTTTTTTTCTTCTTTGTCCTGCCTGGATCAGAATAATAATAATATAAATAACAAAAATAGTGATCGGCACAATTTCCAATTGGAACCCTGTAAGATTTTCTTCCGCGATCATTTGCTGGGTAACGCTCTTCGGAAAAGTCTGCACAAGAACATACTGCTTCTGCGGCAGACAAATAACGCAGATATTATCCGTTTTATTGGAAGAAGGACACGCAAAAGCGCCTGCCCCTCCATTATCAAAAATCCGTTGTGCCTGATCCGCAACCGTCTGATCGATCACTTCGGTTTCCGACAGAACATCAAGAAGAGATTTTTCATAAGTCCCGCCGTCAGAACTTGCGATCACCCTGCCGTCCCGCGAACATAAAAACACCGACGCCTTTTCTCCGAAATATGTGGTATTAAGCATATTTTTCAAATATTCTTCCGCCATAAAAGCGCCTCGCAGCACACCGATAACCTGTCCGTCAAAATATACCGGCGCGTAAAAACACGCCATCGTCTCATCAAAAAAATGTGGATTATAAATAATCTCAATATCGCTGTTTCCTTTTATTCCGTTAATATAAAACTGCCTGTCCAGCTCTGTCATATCAGCCGTCCGCCCGTCGGAAGCATAGTCGATGCCCTTGCCGTCTGTAAACATGATTGCGTCAAATTGAGAATTATCTTCCATCTTTCCAAGCATTTCTGCCGTAACCATCGGTTCTGTAAGGCTCTCTCCCACAAAATACGCATATGTATTGATCCGGCTGAGAGCGTTATTCAGTTCCTCGTCAATCTGCGTCGCTTTTAACTGCGCAGCGTCCATTGCGTAATTTTTGTTCCGTTCCTCTGTCCGTTTCCTGTTCTGTTCCGTAAACCAAAAAAACATAAGAATGATAACCACCAAAAGAACGAGAGCATAAACAATCTCTTGTAAAGGTTTCTTCTTTTCCATTTTTCCGCTCCTTGTTACTTTCCAATCTCTTCCATCAAAATCTCAACCGCCTTCTGCCACTGTTCGTCATCTTCGTACTCAATCCTTGACGGATACTCGCCTTCGTCCAGCTCTACAACGACGTCCGGCTCAATTCCCGTCTTATGGATACAGATGCCGTCCGGCGTATAATATTTCGCCATGGTAACTTTCATGCCGCTTCCGTCACGAAGCGGAAATATCTGTTGTACAATACCCTTGCCAAATGTTGTCGTTCCCACGATCGTCGCTTTGTCAAAATCATGCATCGCGCCGGTAAACAGCTCGGAAGCGCTTGCGCTGTTTTCATTAACAAGAACCACGGTAGGATAATTGTAAGAAGCATTACGGCTTCCTTTGTAATCCTGACGGTTTCCGTTCTTGTCAACAAGATAAGTATACGTTCCTTTCGGAAGAAGCATATCGAGAACATCAATAACCGCGCTAAGGCTTCCACCCGGATTATCCCGCAGATCAACGATAAGACCTTTGATATTATTCGCCTTCAGATCATTCATCGCGCTTTTAAATTGTTCCGGAGTTACTTCGTCAAACTGAGTGATCTGAACATATCCGATATTATTTTCCATTACCTGATGTTCCACGGTATGAACCTCGATTTCCCGCCGTTCCACCTGTAGATCAACAAGTTCCGAGGAATTTTCGTGCAGTACGGTAACGTCTACGGTCGTCCCTTCTGCTCCCCGGATCAGAGTTACCACTTCGTCCAAATCCATACCGGTAACTTCCGTTCCCGCAACTTTATAAATAATGTCGCCCGGTAACATTCCCGCTTCCGCCCCCGGACAGCCGTCATACGGATTGACCACATAAACTTCCCCCGTTTCAATATGCTGGGAAACAACGACTCCGATACCGTAATAGACGCCCTCGCTGGATTCCATGAGGCTGCTGTAACTCTCTTCATCATAATATCCGGTATAAGGATCTCCCACAGCCGCCAGCATTCCTGCCAGCATACCGTCTATCATCGCCTCCTCGTCGTATTCCTCCAGATAGTACATATCCATTACTTTCATAACATAATTGATTTTCTTAATGGCAGTGGACATAAAATCGTCCCCCCCGGTATCCTCGTCAGCTACGATCTCTACCTTATAATCCTGCTCACGTTTCAACCCCAGGTCGATAACGCCTATTCCGATCCCAATCCCTGCCAGTATCAAAAACACCATTACCGTGGAAAGCACTCCCAGCAAAATCCCTTTTCGATATATCTTATTTTCTTCTTCCATTGATTTCCTTACCTCTGATTTCTTTTAATAGAACTGCATCGCGTCCACAGCCTCGTCATTGATACGCACTTCAAAATGCAGGTGCGGACCCGTTACCCAGCCTGTCGCTCCCACATAGCTGATCACCTGTCCCG
>JAMPBI010000225.1 GCA_023666775.1 Alistipes sp.
AACTGCGGAAGAAGAATAACTGGTCCCAGGAGGAACTCGCGGGTCAGCTTGGCATTTCCAGACAGTCGGTTTCCAAGTGGGAGAGCGGTACGTCGATTCCCGATATGGATAAGGTCATCGCGCTGAGCAATTTATTTTCCGTCAGCACGGACTACTTATTAAAAGACGAGCTGGGGGAGGAAACGCCGTCGGAAACGAAAGGATATGACGCTTTTGAGGGCAGAAGGGTGACGCTGGCGGAGGCGAACACTTTTCTGGAGCAGACGAAGGTGTACGCGCAAAAGATTTCCTTCGCGGTGATGTTATTTATTTTCTCGCCGGTTTGTGTGGTCTTTCTGGCGAGTTTATCGCAACTGGGCGTTATGAATGAAAATCTTGCCGCGGGTATCGGTATTTTGGTTCTTCTGACCATAGTTGCCGCAGGCGTCGCCATCGTGGTCATTAATTCGACGTATTATGGGAAATACGATTATCTGGAGACGGAGCGTTTTATCACGGAATACGGCGTGGACGGAATTGTGCAGAAGGGCAGGGAAGCGTTTATGCCGATTTATACCAAGGGTCTGGCGATCGGTATCGCGCTTTGTATTGTATGCGCGCTTCCCGTTATTTTTATAGGAGCGATAGATGCGGAGGAATGGACGGGGATCGGCGTGGCGGTTCTTTTACTGCTTGTCGGGCTGGGCGTCAACCAGATCGTAAATGTGAGTATTATTTTGAGCGGATATCAGAAACTGTTACAGGAGGGAGATTATACCGGCGACGAGAAGGATTTCGCGCGGCGGATACGATATTTTCCGCCTGCCTACTGGTGCGTTGTTACGGCGGTCTTTCTCGCGGTCAGTTTATACAAGGAGAGCTGGGAAAGCTCATGGATCATATGGCCGGTAGCGGCGCTGTTTTTTGCGGCGCTCCGGGGTATTCTGCATATGGTATTGAAAAATAATGTAAAATAACAGATCGGACGAAGAAGCAAAGGATATTCCGTATGGTGCGGTACGGGATATCCTTTTTTGATAGGAAATTGCGTTGCAATTTCTCTGTTTTATTTGATAGGAAATTGCGTTGCAATTTCTCTATCTCGTTTGTAACGAATCGTTTCTTAAACGGATATATGGATCAGAAAGGAGGCAGGCGGTGGAAGAGTTGTATCGGGAAAATGCTAAAATCGTGTATTACTATATTTTCCGGCTGTGCCATAACAGGGATCTGGCGGAGGAGATCACGCAGGAAACGTTTTTGAGGGCGATCCATTCGATCGGATCGTATGATTTCAGTTGTAAGGTGTCCGTGTGGCTGTGTTCCATCGCGAAACACATTTACTGGCAGTATCTCAGGAAATACGGCAGGGAATTGCCCGTGGAGGACGTGGAGGCGGAAACGGTCTGTTGTGACAGCGTGGAAAAGCAGGTTTTGGACAAATGGGAACTGATGGAGGTTCTGGAGGAAATAAAGAAACTTCCTCCGAATATGCGGGAAGTGGTGGTGCTTCGGGCGTCGCAGCAGCTTTCTTACCGGGAGATCGGCGAGATCCTGGGAAAAACGGAGAACTGGGCGCGCGTAACGTTTTATCGGGCAAAAGCAATTTTAGCGAAAGGGAGGATAAAGAATGAAAATTGATTGTAATGTGATCCGTGATTTGCTGCCGTCCTATATTGATGGGATATGTTCCGCGCAGACGAAGGATCTGGTTGAGGAGCATATAGAGGGCTGCGAAGAATGCCGGGCGGTGCTTGCGGATATGAAGGATACGCAGGTGGATATGACAGGGAATGAGGCGCTGCAGATCGATCATATGAAGAAGATACGAAACCGTTATAATATGATTTCTCTGGGGAGTTATCTGCTGTTATTTTTGATGACGGCGTCGGTCATTTTTACCTGCCGGAATTATTCCACGTTTTCAAACATGCTGTTTTGGAGCATTTTACCGGTTATGATACTGGCTTCGTTTTTAACGGCGGGGAACGACCGTAAATTTACCAAGAAAAAAGCCGGTATGTGTGCGGTTTCTTTGTTGGCGGGTCTTGGGGAATTTGGACTGGTGCGGTGGGCGGCGTATTGGTGTTCCGGTCTGAACGCGGGCGCGAACGTTCTGCCGTTTGGTATGGAAACCGTCAATCTGGGACCGTTTGTCGAAAAATGCCTTCTTGTCCTGATGGCGGTGGAACTGGCGCTGCTTATATACAGCGTCGTGAACGGGCGTCTTAAAAATACCGACCATTCGTATTGCGCGGCGATTTCCGCAACCGGCGTGGTTTTGGCGCTGGCTTATATCAATATGCTGAAAATGCTGGAAAATTTTGACGTGTTTGTACGGCTGGCGGACAGAATACCAGCTGTTCTGGCGGCGGAGCTGGTCGTTCTGCTCGCGGGTTATTCTCTGGTTCTGCGGTTTAAACGCTTTTGAGCGGAAATTGGCACGGAAAAAGGGAGTTCTGCCCTCAAACGCAAAACTCCCTTCCGCTTAGAAAATATTCAGTCTGATCAGACCGATCACTTTACCTAAAATCTCTACATGATCCACAATGATCGGATCCATAAAGTCATTCTCCGGCTGAAGACGGTAATGGCCGTTCTCTTTGAAGTAGCGCTTTACCGTAGCAGAGTCGTCTACCAGCGCAACAACGACATCATTGTTATTGGCAGTGCTTTGTTTCTTAACAATAATCCGGTCACCCTCATAAATACCCATATTTACCATACTGTCGCCCTTAACCGTAAGCATGAATGTCTCTTCATTCGGAAGAAATTCCGCCGGAATAGGGAAGTAGCTTGTAATATTCTCAACCGCAAGAATCGGATTGCCGGCAGCAACCTGTCCAACAACAGGCACATTCACGAGTTCACGACGCGTCAGGTTAAAACTGTCGTCGATGATCTCGATCGCTCTGGGTTTGCTTGGGTCACGACGGATATAGCCGTTCTTCTCCAGCGTCTCAAGATGAGAGTGAACGGAAGAAGTGGACTTTAAATGAACCGCTTCACAGATATCGCGCACCGCAGGCGGATAACCCTTTGTGAGAATCTGTTGTTTGATATATTCGAGGATCTCTGTCTGCTTCGGAGTAATTCGTCCGTATCCCATAAGTGATACTCCTTTCTGTTCTTGATAATAACATCATAACACACTTTCGGAAAATATGCAAACAAATATTCCGAAAATTTGTTCGGAAAATGTATTGACAAACATTTGTTTGTATATTATACTATAACAAACAGATGTTTGGAACGAATGTTTGAATATATTTTCGGAGGTCCATATTATGAAACAGAGCAATTCCCTATCAAAGAACAGAAATCTTACGATCGCGGTGATAACCGCTTTCATAATGATCGTCGTATGTCTGTCGGTTTCATCTGCCGTTTTTGCCTACAACAAAAGCGCAGATAAGATTTACCGATATTATACATCGATTGAGATCAAGCCGGGCGATTCGTTATGGTCGATCGCCAGCGTATACTGCGCGGATATGGATATGAGTGTAAGCGATTATATTAAAGAGATAAAGAGACTGAACCGCCTATCATCGGATTCCATAACAAGCGGTCAGTATCTGACAATCATATATGCTTCTGATGAATATAAGTAGAAGATATAACGGCTTACACAATGCGCTGTTTCCAGTCCGGAAGCCCCTGAATGGCGGTGAATACCCGTTCCTTATAATTGGGATACCGCATATTCATTTCACGGACCAGCCGCTTCATTTCCTCCCGTTTGGTAAATCCGTCTGCCGGACAGAGGTTTTTGACAACGGGGAGATTCTGCTTCTTTTGAAATCCGACTATCCGCGCTTCATCAATATAGATCAGAGGCCGTATTAACGTTAATCCTGTTTTACTGAGATAAGTTTTCGGAGAGAAGGTATGGAGCCTTCCCTCAAAGGTTAATGACATCAGAAACGTTTCCACCACGTCGTCCTTGTGGTGCGCATAGGCGATTTTGTCACAGCCCAGTTCTATGGCTTTCTCGTTCAGCGAGCCTTTTCGCAGTTTTGCGCAGAGTGAGCATGGATTTTCTTCTTTTCTTGCCTCAAAGACAATTTCGTTGATCCGGGTGTCAACAATATAATACGGAACTTCCAGTTCCTTACACAAGGCTTGAATGTTATTAAAATCCATTCCTTCTATTCCGAGATTTACGGTTATCGCCGCCAGTTCAAACTTTGCCGGATAAAACCTTCTCAAGTTCGCGAGGGCATAGAGCAGTGCGAGACTGTCTTTTCCGCCGGATATCCCTACGGCGATCTTATCGCCGTCACGGATCAGATCATAATTATAAACCGCCTTTCGCGTCAAACTGAGCAGCTGTTGTAATTTCATGGTTTTTCTCCTTATGACTTTTTTGCATTGATAATTATACCATATTTTGATAAAATTATCATAATATCGTTTGATTTAGGAGAGAGAAATGAAATTTAAGGAATTGCTTCAGGATAAAAGAGTAGCGGACGGGCTGGCTTTACCGGGGGTTGAGGAACCAACAAGGG
>JAMPBI010000226.1 GCA_023666775.1 Alistipes sp.
CGAAGCCGGTGAAATCGAACCGTTCCATACCGCTTCCCGCCTGATCATCACCCGCAGCGGCGAAATCGACGCCACAATCCGTGAACTGGTCAAAACAGGTCTTTCCTACCCTCTTGCCAGAAGCCGCGCCTTGGAACAGACCTTAAACTCTGTGGAATTGTCCACATTTTTTAACCGTCCCAACAATATCTTGGGACTGGAGTATTGTCTGGAGCTTGCAAGACAGAACGCGCCGATCACTCCCCTCACGATAAAACGGACGGGCAACGATTACCACAGCACCGAATTGGATAAAGGTTTTGGCAGCGCCCGCGCGATCCGCGCCGCCATCAAAAACGGCGAAAAATCTTTTGGGGATTTTCTGCCGGAAAACACCCGCAATGATGTAAAAGACTACTTTAGGGACTATGCCCCCGTGTTCATGGACGATTTTACGGATATCCTGCGCTTCCTTCTGACCAACATGTCAGATGGCGAAATTGCAACGCAAATTCCTATTAAACAAGATAGCGAAATTGCGGATTTACCGGATTTTCTGCTGAACAAACTGACGGCGAATGTGGAAAAAGCCCGATCCGTCACACAACTGATCGAAGCCGTCAAAACAAAAGACCTGACCTACACCCGTATCAGCAGGGCATTGATCCATCTGCTCCTTGGAATTACCGAAAAAAATTACGCAGCTCTTACCGAAAATCCCTGCCCGTATATCCGTATTCTCGGATTAAATAAGACCGGGCAGAAATATTTGTCAACGCTCAAAAAGAAATTGGACTGTCCGCTCATTGTAAAACCGGCGGACCATAAAGAAGTCCTGACCGCGGACATTCACGCCTCCGATATCTACAATCTGATATTAAGCCGTAAATCCGACCGCGAGACGGTCAATGATTACCGGCGTGAAATAATCCGTCAGCTTTGAAACATTTCCTCTAACGCCTGTTTCAGATAGTGGCCCTTTTTCACATTCCTTGAAACACATGATACCCGCGTAAGAAGCTGACGGTATTCGTCTTCCGACAGATTTCCTAAAATCTCCGCAATATCGTCCAGACTTTCGATCACAAAACCGCACTTATTCTCCAGAACAAAATCGGCAAGTCCCGACTGCTTCCAGACAAAAACAGGCAGTCCGGACGCGAGATACACCCCGCATTTATGGGAATTATTGTACCTAAGATACTCTCCCAGCCCTCCCTCGCAGGCATGTACGCTTTCACCGTCCCAGACGAGTCCCATATGGCACCTCGCGATATAATGCGGCAGCTCGTCGGGTGGAACACAGCCCATATGCTCATAATTACGGCTGTTCTCAATAAACGTGTCACATTTTCCCCACAGCTTAAAAAAGATATTTTCATCGCGGATCTCGTCCAGATGACGGATAAACGGCGCTTTATTCAGATTACCGGCAAAAGCGATCTGCCATTTTTCGTCCGGTTCATGCAGATCGTTCCCCATAGGATACTCGTCCTCGATAATATAATCCCATGTGCCTACCGTAATGATCCGTGAAGTAATCCCCTGAGACTGCAAAAAATCCCGTGAATTATTGTTCGGCGCAAGGATAATCGACGCGCTTCCGATCAACTCCATATCCTTTTTGATCCATTTCTGTATTTCGGGATTATCAAAATCCCCGCCGCGGATCGAATTAATATCATTAATAAAGCAGACCGTTTTAATGCCCCGCTTTTTCGCGAACTTTTCAAGCATACGGATCTTTATCGGATTTTCCGGAAACGAAAAAATGCAGTAATCTCCCGCTTTCAGCACAAAAAGAATATACCACAGCAAAATAGGCAGATCCAGTATCTTGGCGTATTTCGGCGCGGTCTTTTTCACTCCCGGCATGATTTTAACGCCGTTTTGGGTAAAAACGCGAAAAACGTCCTGCATTGCCTTTCCCGCCGCGTTAAACTCACGGTCGATCTTCTGATTTAAAATATACGCTTTCTGTTTTCTCAAAATAATACCTCTTTATATTACTTTCCACCCTTCCGGATAGATATTGCTCGACGCGTTCTCTATGACCGGCGCGATGACGATCTTGTCCTTATATTCGTTTAAGTACGCCGCCCACCAGCTGAATGTGCTGTTGGAAATGATCTGGTTTTGGCAGGAACTCATAAGAAAAAATTCATCGGTATCGGAAAACATACCCAGATCGCCGATACACTCCACCTTCATTGACGGATCCCACTCTTTCATACATTCCGACGCCTTTTCCTTATCATTGGTAAACACGACATACCGTACCCCGGGATTTTCCTTATTCATAAGTTCAACCGCCCGCTTAAAATATCCGGCGGCAGGTCCCACGATATCGCCGCCGCGGATATGAATGGCACAGGTATTTTCTCCTGCAAATTCCGAAAGCAGTTCCTTCACTCTACTGCTTTGTTCATAATTACAGCGGAACTGTCTGCGGATATCGCCGCTGCAAAAATCAAAGAACTGGAAATTCTGCCAGTAGCCGTACAGATAATTATTGCGGAACCGTTTCTTACGGTAAACCCTCTCGTCGTATAAAAAAACATAATTTTTGTTCTCATAGATCACATGATGAAAAACATCACGCCATATCCTTTTGAAGATCTTATGAAATACGGTTCGGTTGGAAAAAGAAACCGTATCGTGGCAGTCGATCTGAAACACCCGTTCCAGTTCATAATCCCGAAAATCCGAATTATCGCACTCCGAAATATCCAGCCGCAGCCTATCGTTATTTTTTTTTGCCGCCGCGTATCCGCAGGCATAATTATACATCTGATTTCCAAGACCGTCCCCTATTTTTACCAGAACCATACCCTGCTCCTTAAAAACACTCTTATACCTGCTCCGCGATCTCGTAAAGCAGCCGTTCGGAAGCCGCCCAGCCAAGACAAGGGTCGGTTATGGATTTACCGTAAATCCCTTCGCCGATCTTCTGGCTGCCCTCCTCAATATAACTTTCAATCATGACGCCCTTGACCAGTTTTTTAATCTCGCCTGCATACCGTCTGTTATGCATTACCTCATTGACGATCCGTATCTGCTGTTCGTACTTCTTCCCCGAATTACTGTGATTTGCGTCAATGATCGCGGCGGGGTTTTCAAGTCCCTTTTCCAGATACATATTATTAACGATCTCCAGATCCTCGTAATGATAATTGGGAATATTCTGTCCGTGTTTATTCACGGCGCCCCTGAGAATGATATGCGCCAGTTCATTTCCCGACGTATCCACGTCCCAGCCGCGGTAAATAAAATTATGCGCCGACTGCGCCGCTTTTACCGAATTAAACATCACCGTAAAATCTCCGCTGGTGGGATTTTTCATTCCCGCCGGAATGCCGATCCCGCTTGCCGTCAGCCTGTGCTGCTGGTCTTCAACCGAACGGGCGCCGACCGCCACATACGACAGCACATCGGAAAGATACCAGTGATTTTCCGGGTAAAGCATTTCGTCCGCCGTTGTCAGCCCCGTCTGCATGGCGATATCAATATGCATTTTGCGGATAGCGATCAGACCGTGCAGCAGATCAGATCCGGCGTTTGGATCCGGCTGATGGAGCATTCCTTTATATCCTTCTCCCGTTGTTCTCGGTTTATTCGTATACACTCTTGGAATAACGATCACTTTATCCTTTATTTTCTCGGCCACCTTCGCAAGCCTTAACGCGTAATCGAGTACGGCGTCCTCGTTATCGGCGGAACATGGTCCGATAATGGCGAGAAACTTGTCCGACTCTCCCGTAAAAACCTTTCTTATTTCTTCGTCGCGCCGTTCCTTTAATGAAACAAGCTCTTTGGGTACCGGAAACTGCTCCTTGATCTCCTTTGGCACCGGTAATTTATGATTAAACTGAAATGACATGATACTACCTCTTCCTTAATTCTTAAAACTGTGGATCGGCGCGGGGATCCTGCCGCCCCGGTTCACAAACGTACTACAGTCAAACCCGTTTACCGGCATGACCGGCGCGTAACCCAGCAGTCCGCCGAACATAACCGTGTCGCCCACATTCTTTCCGATGACCGGTATGATACGCACCGCCGTCGTCTTCTGATTGACCATGCCGATGGCAGCCTCGTCCGCGATGATCCCCGAAATCGTTGAAGGCTTCGTATCTCCCGGAATGGCGATCATGTCCAGTCCCACGGAACAAACGCAGGTCATCGCCTCCAGTTTTTCAATCGTAAGGGAACCCGCCTTCACCGCGTCAATCATTCCCTGGTCCTCGCTGACCGGAATAAACGCGCCGCTTAAACCTCCTACATAGGAAGACGCCATAACGCCGCCTTTCTTCACCTGATCGTTCAACATTGCCAGCGCAGCCGTTGTCCCCGGCGCTCCGGCTTTCTCCAATCCGATTTCTTCCAGGATCTCCGCCACGCTGTCCCCTACTGCCGGCGTCGGAGCCAGAGACAGATCGATAATGCCAAAAGGCACGTTCAGTCTTTTGGAGGCTTCCTGGGCGACAAGCTG
>JAMPBI010000227.1 GCA_023666775.1 Alistipes sp.
CCTCTTCCGTGGTTTCTTTTGTCTCTTCGGTTGTTTCCTGCGTCGCGGGTTCTTTTGTTGTTTCTTTCTGTGCGGCAACCGTTTCTGTCGCGGCTTCCTTTGTTATCTCTGCCGTTTCCTGCGATGTGCTTTCAGAAATTACGTCCGCTATTTCGTGCGTGCCCGTCGTTACGTCCGCCGCGTCGGACGGGTTCTTTTGTGAAGTACAGCCTGCCGTCCAGATTACGAATGAAAACAGCAGCAACAGCAATAAATTTTTTAAATACTTTTTCATTTCCCTGTAGTCTCCCATATTTTTTCTTTTTAAAATCCACCTTCGTTATAAGCCCTCGCGATCACATACGACGGTTCATAATATGCCCCGCAATTGTAATCGTCGATTTTCTCACATATTTCATCGCTGTAGACCCGTATCATGCCGTCAACGTAATTTTCCTCCGGCTGAAGCGTGTCTATTATCAACCGCGTATACACCTTTCCAATCTGCGTCTCTGTCGGAATATTTGCCACAAAATCAGGATCCACTTTTCTTACGTCAAAATCCCCTGTTTCCAGACGGTATTCTTCAATCCATTCCGCTTCAATTTTAAGCGGATTTTCACAATGTAAGACATTGGCAAGGGATATAAGCCGCAGCCACTCCTGTCTGGAAATATGATCTACAACATAACGGTTTCTTTGGTGTATTTTTCGCGCTATCCTTTCTATCATATAACACAGAAAATAGAGATCGTTCTGCGTAACGGTTTCTTCCGGGAACAAAATATTCGTCATAGGTCATAGCTCCTTTCAAATATCAATGTCTCAAGTGTAATATGTGTTCTTTACGCCATTTTCTTTTGAATGTTGTCATTTTACATACGCCTTTCTTCCAATTATATCCAAATTCCAACCGGAAAACAACCCGCCTGATATTTTTTCCTGCCAACATAACGATAAAGCAAGATTCATAAACACATTAGCCCTAAATCAAGTTTATTCTTTTCAAATAATTCTATTAGAGATAAACCAACAACATATATTTCTTCACGCCACGGATGACCATAAATTCCATAAGTATAATCCATAGATACAAAAGCGTGGAAATCACCATTCGGATAATAGGAAGGAAAATAAACGTTACAATTTCTCGATTGATCCTCCCACCAAGTGTACAGTGGAATGTTCTCTCTTGGATTATAAATAAAACAATCGTGTTGCCAATCAAGCGCAAATAAATCTTTTTCTGATAAGTTTATGAAAATTCCATTAACTATTTTTTCTTGTGTTTCATTCCAGTAAGAAACTTTGTATTGTTTATATGGCAAATCGGAAACAAAATTGCCGTGAATGTTGGGATAATTAAATCTATTCACTTCCTGCCATATCGGGGTATCATCTAATATAATCTCCATTGCCTGTTTCACCGTTCCTTTAAATCCCAATCCGTCTTTCCAGCCACTCCGCGCCTTATCGTATCCGTTCCGTCGCTACCGGATCCCCAAATCCCGGATCGTAATAAAAGAACACAACCTCCCGGTCGGTAATATAAAAATCCCATTCCTTCGGATTAAATACGTCCGCGCCGGATACCGTTTTTATCTGCTCCCCTATTTCTTCCTGCGTATCATCAAGAAAGCGGTCCACGGTAACGATTTCTCCCGTACCGCAGTCAATCGTAACGCCGTCGAACGCGGAATACGGGTGCGCTCCGCCCATATAAACGACATCATTAAAAACCAAACTGACATAATCATCAGCAGCGTAGGCGACATACTGAAACACCAGACGGTCATATGGCTTGTGCGGGTCCCCGTCTTCATACCCTTCATACGGTTGTTCCCCGGCGTAGACTTCCGCGTCCTGACGATAACCGTCTTTTTTTCCGTTATAATATGCCTGCAAAGTTTCATTTAAAACAGCCGGATAGTCCTCATTAAAATAAAAACAATCCATATCATAGTAAAAGAAACTGCTGCCGTCTTCGTTCCGAAATTCCTCGTGTTCCTGTTTAATATTTCCGTATTCCGTCTCATCGTTTGCCTGTTGAAGTTCCGCGATATAATATCTGCTTTCCGTTTCCTCTTTGTTTTCCTGCGCAACGCTCTCCGTAACCGTTTCCGGCTCCTCCGCTTTTTTCCCGCAAGCAATCAGCAGAAATACAAGCATTATATTTAAAATGTATATAGCGGTTTTTCTCATATCCAATCCTCACAACCTGCGTTTTTCTAAAATTATATAGCATGAAACCAAAATACACAAATATTATTTATAAGACGCGGGAACGTCTCCGTTCAACGTTTTCCCAAATACCGGTTGACATGCTTTTTATATTCAAGATACTCCTCGCCAAATGTTTCCTGCAGGAACGGTTCCTCATTATTGACAATCTGCAAATGCAGCATTAGGCACGCCGCTGTGCTGAAAATAAGCAGCGGCACGTTTAAAAACATAGCAACAATGCCGATATAAACCAGATCAAAACCCAAAAACGCCGGATTTCTGCCAAACCGAAATATTCCCGAAGTAACAAGCGCCGTCTTGTCCGTATGGGACACTCCCGCCCGCCAGCTATCCTTCATCGTGTAAACGGCGGTAATGAAAAACAACACGCCGAAAACCGCCAAAATAAAGCCGGTCACTCTTAACCAAACCGGGGAAAAATTTACATTTAAAAACACCGAAACGACTTCCGCCGCAACGACAAGATACGTCGCGATCTTCATAACGATCTCGATCCATTTCGTTAAACCGGCTTTGCCTTTTCCCATCTGATCGGTCTGAATGCCCGCTCTTTTCTGCATAGCCATTTTATACAGATAACAACCGTAAAACAATACCAGTATGATGATCGCCAAAATCTGAAATAACATTTTACTTTACCTCGTTCAATAATTCCACATTTTCTCTATTGAATTTTTATTTATTTGCCTTGTTTTTAGAACAAATGTTTGATATAATAATTATGGTGCTACCCTACACGGTAGGCGGTTTGTCTTCTACGGAGGACTGTGACCTCCGATTACATAGAAATTCCTTTGGAAAATCTAAACAGGAGGATTTGCTTATGCTCACCATTAGTGACCTTATAGCCGTTATCAGCCTATGTGCTACTTTCTTTGGTCTTGGTTACTCATTGGGCAAGAGTATCAAGACGCAAAAATAACCGCCATAGTCCTGCCAGACAGAGCGGTTATTTTTTAACAACTTATTATGCGGGCTAACCGTCTATCGGTAGCACCTTCTATATCATAATAGTATCACCCAGCCGCCCTTATGTCAAATTGTATTTTCATTTCATCACATTTTCTCCGCTTCTTACCCTTTCTCACGGCGCGGTGCTCTTCTTCGGAACAAAAAACGTGTCCTTATATCCCTTTTCCATTTTCAAAAGGGCGATTTTTTTGTCAATGCCTCCCGCGTACCCGGTAAGACTTCCGTTCGCGCCGACTACCCTGTGGCAGGGTACGATAACGGAGATTTCATTGTGCGCCACGGCGCCGCCCACCGCCTGCGAAGACATTCTCGCAAGCCCCCGTTTCTTCGCGAGCCGTTTTGCAATCTCTCCGTAGGTCGTCGTCTGCCCGTAGGGAATTTCATAGAGAATTTCCCAGACCTCGTTTTGAAACGGGCTTCCCGTAAAATGAAGCGGCACTTTAAAATCCGGTTCCATTCCCGAAAAATAAATGTCAAGCCACCTCTTCGCCTGTTTCAATACCGGCAGCTCTTTTTCCTCATTTTCCTTGTCCAGATAAAGCGCGAAATATTTCTGCCCCTCAAACCACAATCCCGTCAGACCGGTTTCATCTGCCGCCAGTAAAATACCGCCAAGAGGCGATTTGTATTTACTCGTATACTGCATATTTTTTACTCCTTTTTTTGCGCTTTTTTACGTTTGCTGACCGATCCGGCTAACCGATAGCTCTCGTCGATATGTTCGTAGATTTCCTTCTCCGATACCGTACCGTCGAGAAGGATCGTGTACCAGCTTTTCTTATTCATATGCCAGCCGGGAAAATATCCTTCCCGCGGCAGCAAATTTCCCATATTTTCCGGCAGACAGCGCAGATCGACGATCTCCGCGATATTTTCCTCGTCAAAACCCAGCTTGTTTTTGGAAACCGTCAGAATAGCTCCGTACCATTTTTGATTGTCTTTTCTCCGCCAAACGGCATTATCGGGAAATTTCGTCCAGAGATATTCCGGTTCATCTCCGTATTGATTTCTGACATATTCAATGATTTTTTGCGCCTGTACGGACTTAAATACCGCCGGATCATAGCAGTTTTGCGCTATCCTTGCAAGAACTTCCTCTATGGCGGACCGGACTTCGCCCACATAAGCGCCGGACGCGTTTGTTTTATAGAGAACATATTCCTCGCCGTTCTCCTTTTCAACGAGCGACGTCGTAACGATATCGGTATCGTTTTCGATAATGATACTCAGTTCAAAAGATCCCGACATGATTTCCGTCGTATATCGGAA
>JAMPBI010000228.1 GCA_023666775.1 Alistipes sp.
GCGGTATCTGCGACAGTTTATCCTTGACGTTTTCCTTCATATCCATATATTTCTCGTCGGTGCGGATCTCATTCAGCATATTGGAGATCGCGCCGACATTTTTCGAGATGGACATATTGTTGTCGTTTAACACGATGATAAAATTGGATTTGAGATTGGACGCGTTATTGATCGCCTCCAACGCCATGCCTCCGGTCAGCGCGCCGTCGCCGATCACCGAAACGACGCTGTAATCCCCGCCGTTCAATTCTCTGGCATGAACATAGCCAAGCCCCGCGGAAATGGACGTGGAACTGTGTCCCGTATCGAAAACGTCCGTATCGCTTTCCCTGCGCTTCGGGAAACCGCTCATGCCCCCGAATTTGCGCAATTCGTCAAAACCGTCCTTCCTGCCCGTCAAAATCTTATGAGTATAGGACTGGTGTCCCACGTCCCATATGATCTTATCCTTCGGTATGTCAAAAGACAGGTGCATCGCCATGGTCAGTTCCACCACGCCGAGGTTCGAGGCAAGGTGCCCGCCCGTCTTACTGATCTTCTGTATCAGAAATTGTCTTATCTCGTCCGCAAGCCTGCCGTACTGCGCCGGGTCTACCTTTTTAATATCGCCTGTCGCATTTATTTCATCAAGAATCATATCGAAAACCGCCTGTTTTATTTTGTTCTGTAAATCAGCTCCCAAAGCACTTTTTCCAAAAACTCCGTGCCGCCCGTCTTTATCCTCCCCAGTTCCTCCATCGCCGCCTGCGTGTAGCTCTGCACGTCCTCACGGGCTTTCTCCATACCGTACAGGGTCACATACGTCGTTTTTTTATTCTTTTCGTCGCTGTGGATCGGTTTTCCCAGCTCCTCCATATTTCCCACCACATCAAGGATATCGTCCCGGATCTGAAACGCCGTCCCGATATTCTTTCCGACTCGTTCCATCGTCCGCACCTGTTCTTCGTCCGCTCCGGCAAGAATGGCGCCGATCATCAGCGAAGCCTCCAAAAGCGCCCCCGTCTTTAAGCGGAAGATAAAATCCAGCGTTTCCCGGTCAATCTCCTTACCTTCGTTCAAAACGTCCGCCACCTGACCGCCGATCATGCCGTGAACGCCCGCTTTCTCCATAAAAACGCGGAGGGCGCCGGATATCTTTTTGTAATCCTCTGCCGTTTCCGCCAGCAAAAAAGCGCCCGCGGCAGTTTCATACGCGTAATTTAATAAAGCGTCCCCGCAGAGGACTCCCATTCCTTCCCCGTAAACTTTCCATGTCGTCTCCCTTCCCCTGCGGAACTCGTCGTTATCCATACAAGGAAGGTCGTCGTGGACCAGCGAATAGGTGTGCAGCATTTCCATCGCCGCCATAAACGGCTCGATCAGAGCGCCCTCCCCCGAAAAAATACGGAAAGCCTCCTGCATAAGAAGGGGGCGGAGCCTTTTTCCTCCTGCTTTTACGCTGTATTCCATCGCCTCAAAAATAATTTTCTGAAATCCCTCCCCTTGGGGAAGGAACTTATCCAAAATTGCTTCTATTTCGGCGGTTCTCGCCGAAAGCGTTTCCTTAAACTCCATCGTCTTCCTCATTTTCTTCCAGAACGATCATCTGCTTTTCCACCTTATCAAGCTGCGCGTTGCAGCCCTTTACCAGTTTCATGCCCTCGTTATATAATTGAAAGGACTTTTCCAGCGTGATATCCGCCTCCTCCAAAGCCCCGATGATCTCTTCCAGTTTTTCAAAATTCTCTTCAATCCCTGCTTTTTTTGCCATATATTCCTCCCATACGGTTATGGTATCACTTTCTTTTCCAAAGTATTCACAACGCTTCCTTCAATCACGCCGTCCGCCAGATACACCTGAAACAAGTCCCGTTCTTTTACCTGCCGGATACTCCTTATTCCCTCGCCTTTCGCGTTCTCCACATAACCGTATCCCGCCGAAATGCGTTTTAGGGGCGACACGCCGTTTAAGCGTTCGCAAAGTACCGTCAGTTCATGGCGTCTGCGCTCCATAACCGCCCGCATAAGCGCTCTTATCTTCTCCTCACAGTCTGCCGTCCTCTGCCGTCTTTCCTGCAATACATGCGCCGGATTCAGATATTTAAAATGAACCTCATATTCCCTAAGGCGTTCGCGGCAGTCCGCGATCCGCTCCTCCATCGCCCCCGAAAGCCGGTCTTTATACTCCGCGATCCGCCTGGTAAGTTCCCGGATATCGCAGACGGCAAGTTCCGCCGCCGCTGACGGCGTAGGCGCGCGCAGATCCGAAACAAAATCGGCAATCGTATAATCCGTCTCGTGTCCCACCGCCGAGATGACCGGCGTGTTACACGCAAAGATCGCCCTCGCGACGGACTCTTCGTTAAACGCCCATAAATCTTCTATAGAGCCGCCGCCCCTGCCCGCGATGATCACGTCCACGCCATACGCGTCAAGTTCCCGGATACCCCGGACAATGGACGCCGCGGCGTGTTCTCCCTGCACGATCGCGGGATATAAGATAAGCTGTACATAGGGATTGCGTCTTTTTGAAATATTCATGATATCCCGCACCGCCGCGCCCGTGGACGCCGTTACGATCCCCACCTTTTTACTGTATAACGGAATGGATTTCTTATATTCCTCCGAGAACATTCCCATCTCTTCCAGTTCGTTCTTTAACCGCTGGTAGCGCGCGAACAGATCGCCGGTTCCGTCCAGAACGATCTTTCTGGCATACATCTGGTACTTGCCGTCCCGCTCGTAAACGCCGATATTTCCGCTTACCACAACCTGCTGTCCGTCCGTCATGCGAAAGGCAAGTCCCGAACGGTCTCCCGCGAACATTACGGCAGACAGTGTTCCGCTCTTGTCCTTGAGCGTAAAATAAATATGACCGGAAGCGTGATACTTGCAGTTGGAGACTTCTCCTTTTACCGACAGACGGTTTAAAAGGATATCCTGCGTAAACATATTCTTAATATATGTATTAACCTGTTCTACCGAATATACTCCTGCCATACGCCTTTTCCTAATTATTCGCAAATTTTGACAATACGCCGTTGACGAACGAATACGAGTCGTCGCCGCCGTATTTCTTGGCAAGTTCCACCGCCTCGTTGATCGCCACGCTCTCGGGTATCCCGTCGTCAAACAACATCTCATATACCGCCAGCCGCAGGATCGTCAGTTCTACCTTACCGATCCTTCCGATATTCCAGCCGGACGCCTTCTCGTCGATCATGGCGTCGATCTGTTCCAGACGTTCCCGCGTCGCGTTGACTTCGCCGGTGATAAACGCCTGTTCTTCGTCCTTCAATACCGGCAGTTCGCTGATATACAGCTTATCCTGCCCTTCCAGTTCCTCCGTTTCGTAAAACTCCGTCTGGAACAACATTTTAAACGCGTGTTCCCTCTGCTGGCTCCTTGTCATAACGGCCTCCTCGTAAATAGAAATGATCGCGAAGCGATTTTCTTTCCCAAATAGAAAAGATGTCTATCTTGCATAGACATCTTCCATTATACCAAATTTATTTCACTTTGTCGATATTCACTCCGCCGATTCTTACGTTTACCGAAAGCACTTCCATACCGGTCATCGTCTCGATGGCGGATTTCACTTTATCCTGAACCTGCGCCGAAATCTTGGGAATACTGTAGCCGTATTCCAGGATAATGGCAAGCGCCACTTTCGCCTGATTGTTCTGAATGTCGATACGCACGCCCTGCGCCAGGTTCTTCAGCTTCAGCATCGTCACGATCTCATCTGCCGCCGTTCCCTGCAAAGAATGTACGCCCTTCACTTCCAATGCCGCAACGGCCGCTATGGTCATTATCACGTTCGACGAAACCTTGATATCGCCGATCCCCGTCTCATCATTGAGCACATACCCCTCTTTATTCTTCATATCCATTGCCATAATGGTACCTCCCGTAAAACACTTTATAATATAGTATTATACCAAACTATAAAATTATTGCAAATTGTTTATTGGGGAAATAACAATTTTGTCTGCCGCGCAGTCCGTTTTCCTCTTTACGATGTCCTCGATCTGCGCCCGCTGCACGTCGGTAAGCTCCGTTGTATTGACCACCACGTCCACGCTGTCGTCCACGATCGTAACGACGCAGTCGCCGTATCCCCTTGCCGACAGCAGAAGTTCCGCCGCCATTTCTTTTTCGGAAATATCCGTCATCTTGATCATCTCATTGACCGCCGCCTGCTTGGAAACGGCGTCGAGCGCCTCGTTATCGATGATCTGGTACAGCGTTTCCTTGTTCGCGGCGCGGATCTGCTCCCTGTTTATTTTCACTTCCGAAATCACCGCCGAATTGGAAACGCCCGAAGAAGTCATAACCGCCGTTCCCGGCTCCAAAAGGCTCAGATCGTCGGGATCGATGTCCGTGCTGTAAATATCCACGATTTCTCCGCTGCCGTCGATCCCCGCGTTCACTTCCTTCGTCTTATCGTCGATATTGCTTATGTAATTAATATATCCCGCC
>JAMPBI010000229.1 GCA_023666775.1 Alistipes sp.
GATCTAAACAGCTTTTTATAAATGCTCCGGATAACGCGGCACTCAATGCCACTGCAATCTTTTTCCCAAACATTGAAGATACTGACGCCGCTTCTTTTTCCGCACCTTTACCAAAGGCTTCTCCGATTTTCTTCCCGACTTTTGAGAACATCGGCACCGCCTCTTTTTCCGCGTCCTTTGCTGCCCCTGAAATCTGCCCTTTTATCTGGGACGCGTCAATACCAAGTTCCAGCGCCAACTGTGCTACGACGCTTTTCTCACCTACTTCACCCACTTTCCTCACCTCCTTCCTGTTTTATATTGTCAGCTAAACATCTGCTTAAATGCTTCCTGCATTTCCCTCCAGTAGTGGTTGTACGCTTCCGGATCCTCTTTCAGTTTTTCATACTTCCTTCTCTGCCATTCACTGCGTATCCGCTTCTGCTCTTTTGTAAAGCACTTCAGTACCTTCGGGTCTTTCTCGGACCGTATGGACACGATCTGCCCTAACGGCGTGTCCGGCATGATCCCGCTTAACAGCGAACAAAACTCCGACCATGACATATCATCTTCCGTTCTCAGGCGGATCCCGTATTGTTTCAGGAAACTTGCCTCTATCAGTTCCCAGTCCTCAAACAGGTCATAATATGTTTCACTGCCGTTCCTGGCTGGGCGTCTCTCCGTATGTACCGGTTGCCACGTCCATGATTGTTTGATACATCTCCTTATACTCCGGGAGAGGAAGATCCATTTCCTCTATCGCGTCTGCATTCTTCTTTCCTATCAGCATTTCCAGGGTCTTTTTCATAAACGCCTCGTCCGACGTCTCTTTACCCTGCTTTGTTTTCCTTTCCGACTCCTGCACCATCGCCTGGATACTTAACACGGTAGACTTCCTGTTATTTACCGTTACCACCATCTCCGGTGTTATCCTGATACATGGCAGCTCGTTTGTGATTTTTGCTGAAATATCAATCAACTGTCCCATTTTGTGATCTCCTCCACGTTTCTTTTATTTTCCTACATATGACACATACTCCGGTTTTCCGTCGCTCTGCGCCTCCCATTCCAGACCTTCCACAGATGTACTGTCACCCGCCATTGACGTTACGTTGATAACGCATGGAAGATACAGCGTATCCAGATTCGGAAATGTGATCTTCAGCACGCTGTTACAATCCTGTCCGTTCTTGAACGCCAGTCCTGCCACATAATCATTCCCCTTATCACCGTAATTACGCTTTCCTCCCATAGAGATACTGATGGATTTCGATGTCATAAGCCGTCTTACCCAGCCTTTTGTATCCATCGGATTCCATTCCTCGATACCTCCGTCAAAACTGATACTCAGGCTCTCCGAATCCTTTACAACGTCATATTCCGCCGTTTTTATATCCATTGGTCTTCCTGTCACGCATACGCCGAATACTATCTCATTAACAGGATTAACCCCTGTCTTCGGCGCTGCCGTATTTACTACTGCCGTTTCACTCATTGCTTTCACCTTACCTTTCAAAATAAATCTCCATTTCTATAACCATCTCATAAATATCACTATCCGTTCCCACATCTACCGGTTCCGGCATCAGGAGACGGATAAATTTGATCCGGTTACCGTTGACTTCTACATTCCTTGTATTTAACAACGTATAAAATAATTGTTCCGCTGCGGCTTCCGTATCGCGTATGCTTTTATTCCAGTGTATCAGGATACTGACAGGTTTCACCCCGTAAGAACTGTTTTCTATTCCGCCTATGGGAATATTGGGACTTCCCGTCCGTTCCAGACGGTATACGCCGATACTTTGTTCTTTCTTATTGTTCAACCGTCTACAATACACATGGTCATCTGCTGCCAGTCCAAGACCCGCGATAAAATCTCTTACATCAACTAATCCAAGCATTTTAAACACCCGCTATCCTCTTAAAGATTTTTGCAAATTGTTCAATCATTATGTGGCTCTTCTTCCCTCCTTCCTCATACGGTGCAAACCACTTCCCTCCGGCGTTTTTATGTTCCCCTTTATAAAAATGATACTCCGGATGATAGTACAGCCTTCTTGCATATGGCGTAGACGATACAATATAGGTTTTTCCCTGTCTGACTTCACTTAAATCCTTAAACGTACTGTCATTCAACATTCCGCCTTCATGATCTAAACGCCTGACAACCTTTCCATTATCCTTTTCTTCCTTATACGTTGTTTCTGCAAACGGAATGGTCTGTGAATTTTTCAAATCCGTATATACCGTATCCGTCGCCATTCCCAGCGCGGTTATTGCCGCCTCCTCCAGTTTCTTTATCTTAACCGAGTTCAGCTTTACCCTTGATTTCACATATCTTGCCATCACACCACATCCAATCTCGTATAATTGACCGTACCGTCGGGATTGCGCTCTTTCGTGCCTTCAAATATCCTTCGCTCTTCCCCGTATATTTTTATGGTTCCGCCGCTCAATACAGGAAGCTCCGGCGCAATGTCTCCCGGAATGAGCGCGCACCCGGATAACTGTATCAGTTTCTTTTCCGCCGTCAGGACGGTTTTTCCTTTATCCTGATAGTTGCATTTTCCGGACCAGCATACCGGCTCTAATGGTTCTCCATACACGTTTATGTCTTCCCGGCTTAATCTTACTTCTATGTCCGTCTTACAGAACTGCCTGAGTATCAGACACGGATAATTCATACCTACACCCCCAGACTTTTACAGCACAATCCTGTCTGGCACAGCAGTGCGTATGTTTCCTTCCGCACCGCCACACCAGACTGTATATGCATATTCCAGGAGTCTCCGAATGTCATGGATACCCCGTTGATTGAATACTGTGCCAGAACACTTTTTAACAGATCCTCATTCTCATATTCAAATTCCGCCTGCTTACAGACACATTCCCGAATGATATCCTGCTGAAACTCCGTCAGGGAAGAAATGCCCCTTCCTACAATCCGGTTGTAGGTAAGGGCATCAATATGTCTGCTTGCCTCCCTGAGACATTTTTCAAGAACCTCTTCCGGAAGAATGGTTCCCTTGTATGTTTCTTTATAATATCCCACATCCACATATCCCTGATACGGCATATGATCACTCCTTTGTCAGCGCGTCTTTGATCTTCTCCCGTATACCGGACTCTGTCCGTGCCTGTCCGATATCGATACCGTTTGCCTGCGCGTATTCCTTTAATGCCTCCATATCCATGTTTTTGAATACTTCCGGGTCATAATCCACGCTTTCTGCTTCCGGCATACCATTCGATCCGGTCAAATGTTCCTGTTCCACCGCCTGAGTTTCCTCAACCTTATACCCATGTTCCTTAAACCACTGGATCAGGTGCGGTTTATCCGTTTCACCGATACCGTTCCGGAATGAAACGCTTGCGGCGGTTCCATTGTATCCCTTATTGGGCGCGATAATCTTTGCCATAATCCTCTTCCTCCTTACCTGATCTTAATATTGGTCATCTTGCCTGCTGCCTTGGACGCCTTTAACGCAATCGCGGCAACCATTTCCACTTCACCCTTCTTTACAGCGCCTGCCGTATTAAAGTCCGGAAGCCATGTCTTCACCGGAGACTGTCCATGCATTGAAACCCCATGCAGTCCGTCCAGTCCAAGCCTGCCAAAATACAGCGAACTGACGCCGGACGTCGCATTCGTTCCGACCACGTCGTCATTCGATCCCGGTTTTGCTCCGAAATCAATAAGCGGAATATTGTTATAGGAATTAACCTGCCGTCCCCAGTCGTCTTTTGTGGTCTGTTCCTTTCCTGCCAGTTTCGCGCATAACTGGATCACGGAAATAAAATCCGTGTTTCCACCGATAAAGGACGGTGTACCGTCAAGTTTCTTCAAGAACTTATCCAGATAGAACATAAAATCAACATAATTCTCCTTAATCTTCGCTGCTGTTGACATATCAAGCGTTGCCGGAAGGACAAACTCCGTATCCGTACCGGTAAGCGCCACATCAAGACCGTCAAAGGCTTTCGCGTTAGTCGCGCTGTCACCGTTTATAAACGTATCATTAAACAATGCCTTCGCCGCCTTTACCTTCTGTTCGATCTGGAGCTGCACTTCGTTTGTGATTCCTCCCATTCCCGCAATGATACGGTCAACCTCAAACGCACCGCCGAATACCTTTAAATCCACGGTATATCTCTTCTTTTCTACCGTATGTGTTTCATACTCTTCATTTACACTTCTGAAACCTGCCGTCGGCTGTGTGGTAAGCCTTGTGTAACCATAAGTCAGCGTCGCTCCGCCTCCTGTTGGTGAAATCGCATCGTCAAATGTCAGATTATCCAGAATATAACTGGACTTCCGAAATTCATCAATCACTCCCATCTGTAAATCATCTTGCACATTTTTCTGCGCCTCTGCTAATGTAATCGCCATTTCTTAAATCCTCCTTTTACTGTGTTGCGTATTTTGCGGCAATCGCATCTCTTAAACTCACCCTGCCGCCGGTTCCCG
>JAMPBI010000022.1 GCA_023666775.1 Alistipes sp.
TGCGTCCTACAATCTGACGGCTTCAAAGAGCCGGATTGAGGATCTTGACATACCGAAGGCGGTTTCCGAGAAGGAAAAGGAGAGACTGCTCAACGAGTACAAGATGCATTTCCTGAGAAGACAGATTGAAGACCAGAACCAGAAGGCAGGATTGCTCCGGTTCTAAGGAATGGAATTTATTTTGACACAGACCGCAGCGTATTGCAGAATGTAATAGCTGCGGTTTTTGTTTGATAGGAAATTGCTTTGCGATTTCGCTATCTGGTTTGACAGGAGAAGTAACGGTTATGTCAAAAGAAAAGGAAAAGAGCAGCCGGAAGCTGCTGCCATTGGCATTGTGTATTTTAGCCCTGCTTGGGCTTGGATTATATAAATGGTTTACGCCCAAACCGGTAATGTTTACTTATGAATTTGTGTCGGACATGTCCGCGGAAAGTAAAACAATGGCTATCGAACAGATGGAGGACTTTATTTATGAGATCGATCCGCTCAAATCGGCGATCGTGTCGGAACCGTCGCCGGATTGGGGGATAAAACTGTATTTTTCGGAAGATACACCGTATTTTCTATACTTTTACGCAAGCCGCAGTAAAGAGATCGATCCGTTTCCGATTGAGGAGCAGGAGAGAGAAACCGTCATGATCAACGGGAAGGAACTTGAGTGGGAGAATTTCGGCGGTTATGTGAGGGGAAGTTATCCTATGGATTACGGTTATGGAATTATTTTTAAAATGGAAGAGGACGTATGGAATAAAAATCAGAAAAAGATCCTTCGGCTGATAAAATCGGCGAAAATTTATTAGCGGGAAAACAATGTCAAAATAATATGGGATTAAAGCGTAAGATATCTTGCTTTTTTTTCCTAAAAATTCTATAATAAAAGGACTAATGCGGATAATTAGTCCTTTTTGTTTTACTTGAAATAGAAATATCAGATACCAGAAAGCAGGTGCGGCTATGTCAGATGAAAGATTACTTAACAAAAATCTGGACGAAGTGGAAAGTCCGGTAAAAGCTCCGGCGGACTTTACGAGTCCCGAAGTTTTGCATGAAGAATTATTAAAGAGTATCAAAAAATACCGTCCGAACACCGATTTGACCATGGTGGAAAAGGCGTATGAGACAGCCGCGAAAGCCCATGAAGGACAGCTTCGCAAGTCCGGGGAGCCGTACATTATCCACCCGATCTGCGTTGCCATCATTCTGGCGGAGCTGGAGCTGGATAAGGAGTCCATCATCGCGGGACTTCTGCATGACGTTGTGGAGGACACGGAGATGACCTGCGAGGACATCGCGAGGGAATTTGGCGACGAGATCGCGCTTCTGGTTGACGGCGTTACCAAGCTGACCCAGTTAAACTACTCCGTGGACAAGGTGGAGCTTCAGGCGGAGAACCTGCGCAAAATGTTCCTCGCCATGGCGAAGGATATCCGCGTGGTGCTGGTAAAACTTGCCGACCGGCTTCACAACATGCGTACCATGCAGTACCAGAAACCGGAGAAACAAAAGGAAAAATCAAGAGAGACGATGGAAATCTACGCACCGATTGCCGGACGTCTCGGTATATCCAAGATCAAAGTAGAATTAGACGACCTTTCCATGAAATATCTTATGCCGGACGTTTACGCGGATCTGGCGGAAAAGATCAGTTTAAGCAGCAAGGAAAGGGAGATTTTTATAAACGGCATAATCCGCGAGGTGAGAATGCATATCGACAACGCGGATATCGAAGCGGAAGTTGACGGACGCGTGAAGCATTTCTTCAGCATTTACCGCAAAATGATCAATCAGGATAAGACGCTTGACCAGATCTATGACATCTTTGCCGTGCGTATCCGCGTGGAGACGGTAAAAGACTGCTACGCGGCGCTGGGCGTTATCCATGAAATGTATAAGCCGATCCCCGGCAGATTTAAGGATTATATCGCCATGCCGAAAGCAAATATGTACCAGTCTCTCCATACGACGCTGATCTCTTCCACGGGACAGCCTTTCGAGATCCAGATCCGTACCCATGAAATGCACCGTATCGCCGAGTACGGTATCGCCGCCCACTGGAAATATAAAGAGGGCGGAAAAGGAAACAGCAACGAGCAGGCGAAGATGGCATGGCTCCGTCAGATTTTGGAATGGCAGAAGGATATGTCCGACAACAAGGAATTTCTTTCCTCCATCAAGAGCGATCTGGACTTATTTTCGGACTCCGTTTACTGCTTTACGCCTTCAGGAGACATCAAAAACCTTCCGGCAGGCTCCAACACCATTGATTTCGCTTACAGTATCCACAGCGCCGTGGGAAATAAAATGATCGGCGCCCGGGTAAACGGGAAACTGGTGAGTAACGAATATGTACTAAAAAACGGCGACCGCGTGGAGATCATCACGTCCCAGAACTCAAAGGGACCGAGCCGCGACTGGCTGTCCATCGTGAAGAGCGCGCAGGCGCGCAATAAGATAAATCAGTGGTTTAAACAGGAATTAAAAGAGGATAATATAACAAAGGGAAAAGAACTGATCAGTAATTACTGTAAGTCCAAGAACATCAACCTTTCCGAGATCACAAAGCCGGAATTTATGGAAAAGACCATGATGAAGTACGGCTTCCGCGACTGGGACTCCCTTCTTGCGGGCGTGGGACACGGCGGACTAAAGGAAAGCCAGGTCGTCAATAAATTGATCGAGGAATACGAGAAGAAGAAAAAGCGGGAGATCACGGATCAGGAAATCCTCGCGAATCTGGGAAATGCAGACGACGGGGACAAGGGCAGCAAACCGGCGGCGAAAAGGTCGTCAAGCGGTATTGTCGTCAAAGGCGTGCATGATGTGGCGGTTCGTTTCTCGAGGTGCTGTATGCCGGTTCCGGGCGACGAGATCGTGGGATTTGTCACGCGGGGAAGGGGCATTTCCATTCACAGGACGGACTGCGTGAACATCATCAACCTTCCGGAACTGGAGCGCTCCCGTCTTATCGACGCGGAGTGGCAGGCGGAGAATATCGCGGGCGACGAGAAATATTCGGTTGAGATCAGCATTTACGCGAACAACCGCGTGGGTATCATCGTGGATATCACCAAGGTACTCACGGAGAAGAATATCGGCGTAACGGGAATGAACTGCCGGATCAACAAGCAGGATAAGGCGACGATACTGATCTCTTTCGACGTTCGTTCCACGGAGGAATTGCAAACGCTGGTGGGTAAGATCCGCAACGTGGAAGGCGTTATTGATATCGAGAGAACAACAGGCTGAGGATTGGGGAAATGATATGAAAAATGTAAAAGTAGATTCTATTACGGTGGGCTCTTTAGGCACCAACTGTTATTTTGTCTGTAACGGGGATACCATGGAAACGGTTATCATCGACCCGGGAGCGGACGCGGCAAGGATCGCGGCGCGGATTGAGGAAAAAAGTTACCGCCCCGCCGCGGTTTTTCTCACTCATGGTCATTTCGACCATATGATGGCGGCAAAGGAAATCTGTGACCGCTACCGGATAAAACTGTATATTTACGAAAAAGAAAAGGATCTCGCGGAGGACCCGGACGAAAATCTTTCCACTTCGTTTATGGGACCGCTTCTTGTGGAGGCGGACGAGACGTTTGCGGATAACGACATCGTGGAAATGGCGGGTATGGATTTTAAGGTACTCCATACGCCGGGTCATACGAAAGGAAGCTGCTGTTTTTACATGGAAGAAGAAAAGATCCTCATCAGCGGCGATACCCTGTTCTGCCAGTCGGTGGGGCGAAGCGATTTTCCTACGGGAAGCACGGCGCAGTTATTAAGAAGTATCGGAGAGCGTCTGTTTGTCCTTCCCGACGAGACGAAGGTTTATCCGGGACACGGCGACGCGACCACGATCGGCTATGAAAAGGCGCACAACTGTTGTGCGGGTATGGTTTAGGAACATGATACTGTTTGATGTAAACGACCGGGAATATTACGACGAAGTCCAGGTGATGGTAAAAGCGTTTTACCCTGCGGCGCAGTTTCTTCCTAAAGTACGGGAGAAGGAAGACGTTGAGAAAACGATCCGGGTATCGGTGGAGGACGACGCCGTAACTGTGGATATTGACGGCGTAAAACAAAAAGAACCGATACAGACGTCCGCAAAAGAGACGTTAAAGACTACGCTGTACCGCACCCTTTCCCAAGACGCGGGGCGGGAGCTTCCGTGGGGGAGCCTTACAGGGGTCCGTCCGGTAAAGCTGGTTCTTGGCAGGCTGGAAGAGGGAATGCCGGAAGACGGGATCCGGGCGTATATGAAAGAACGCTACATGATCAGCGACGCAAAGCTGGAACTGTCCCTGAAGGTGGCGAAACGGGAAAAACGGCTCCTTGAGCGGCTGAATTACCGGGACGGCTACAGCATTTACATCGGTATCCCTTTTTGCCCCACAACGTGTCTTTACTGTTCTTTTACGTCGTATCCGATCGGCATGTGGCAAAAGAGGACCGACGAATATGTGGACGCGCTGTTATCCGAAATGGAGTTTGCCGCGGGGTATTACCGGGGCAGGAAACCGGACACGGTTTACTTCGGAGGCGGAACGCCCACCACGCTGGAGCCGTATCAGCTTGATAAGATCCTTTCGGCGCTGGAGGAGAAGTTCGACCTGTCGGGTTTAAAGGAACTGACCGTGGAGTCGGGAAGACCGGACAGCGTTACGGAGGAAAAACTGCGCGTTTTAAAGGCGCACGGCGTTACAAGGATCTCCGTTAATCCCCAGACCATGAACCAGAAAACTCTGGACCGGATCGGGAGGCGGCATACAACACAGCAGGTGAGAGAGGCTTTTTATCTGGCGAGAAAATGCGGATTTGACAATATCAATATGGATCTGATCATGGGACTTCCGGGGGAAACGTTTGACGACGTGAAAAACACCATGGAGGAGATAAAACAACTTGCGCCGGATAACCTTACCGTACATTCCCTTGCCGTTAAGCGGGCGGCGGCGCTGAACCTGTGGAAAGACAAATTCGGCGGCGCGATCCGCAACACGGACGAGATTATTGATATGACGGCAGACTATGCCGCTAAGATGGGGCTTTCGCCTTATTATCTGTACCGGCAGAAGAATATGGCGGGAAATTTTGAAAATGTGGGATACGCGAAAGAAGGAAAAGAGAGCCTTTATAATATCCTGATCATGGAGGAGAAACAGACGATCGTCGCTCTGGGCGCGGGAGGCGCTTCCAAATTTGTATTTCCGGGGGAAAACCGGATCGAGCGTGTTGAAAACGTGAAAGACGTGAAGAATTATATCGAGCGCGTTGATGAAATGATTGAAAGAAAACGAAATTTTTTAAACGGTATTTAGCGTGACGGAGGCTGTTATGGAGTCGCTGAAAGATATTGTGTTAAGTGATTTAAAAAGCAATCTGAATCATGGCATTCTTGTGAGCAGGCTGACATATCTCATCGCGAAAGAAATGAATCTGGACGAGGATATGTGTTATGAGATGGCGGTGGCGGGCATGGTACACGACATCGGGAAAATGAAACTGTCGCCTTATTTGTACGGACGTAACCGAAATTCTCTTGCGGTAGAGGAAATGCAGTATATGCGTATGCATTCCAAAATAAGCTACGATATTTTACAGTATTATGATTTTACATATTTTACACTGGAGACGGTGCTTCACCACCATGAATGTTACGACGGCTCGGGATATCCCGATAATCTGGTGGGGGAGGATATCCCCATCGGCGCGAGGGTTCTGAAGGTGGCGGATTCTTTCGCGGCGCTGATCTCGGACCGGCCGTACCGCAAGGCGTTTGGCTATGACGCGGCGGTGGAGATCATGATCGACGAGGTGAAGAATTATGATATGCAGGTGTTCATCGCGTTCCAGAGGGTGATCCATGAACCCAAAACGCTTGAGATAATTAAAAACAGCAGTCTTGTTTTTGATGGAATAGAAAATCTAATCGATATTGAAGACGAACAGGAGGAAATGAAAAATGGCTGAGTCGATGAAAGGACTAAAAAGAAGCTGCCGGTGCGGGGAACTTTCCGCGGCGGATATCGGACGGGAAGTGACCGTCATGGGCTGGGTTGCCAAAAACAGGAACAAAGGAGGGATTGTTTTTGTCGATCTGCGGGACCGTTCCGGAATTTTACAGATCATTTTCGAGGAGGAGCATATAGGCGGCGAAGGCTTTGAAAAAGCGGGACGGCTCAGAAGTGAGTTTGTCGTTGCCGTTACCGGAAAGGTGGAAGCAAGAAGCGGAGCCGTAAACGAAAATCTCGCGACCGGTGAGATCGAGGTGGTCGCGAAGGATTTAAGGATCCTTTCCGAATCCCAGACGCCGCCGTTTCCGATCGAGGAGAATATCAACACAAGAGAGGAACTGCGCTTAAAGTACCGCTGTCTGGATCTGCGCCGCCCGGACATACAGTCCAATATCATCATGAGGAGCAGGGTGGCGACCCTTACGCGGGCGTTTCTTGCCGGGGAAGGGTTTCTTGAGATCGAGACGCCGATGCTGACCAAAAGCACCCCCGAGGGAGCAAGGGATTATCTTGTTCCAAGCCGTGTCCACCCGGGTAAATTTTACGCGCTGCCGCAGTCTCCGCAGCTTTTCAAGCAGATGTTGATGTGTTCGGGATATGACCGTTATATGCAGATCGCGCGGTGTTTTCGGGACGAGGATCTGAGGGCGGACCGTCAGCCGGAATTTACGCAGATCGATATGGAGCTGTCGTTTGTGGACGTGGACGACGTTATTGATGTGAATGAAAGGCTTCTCGCGTATTTGTTTAAAGAGGTCCTGAATGTGGAGGTTCCGCTTCCGATACAGCGTATGACATGGCAGGAGGCGATGGACCGTTTCGGTTCCGATAAACCGGACCTGCGTTTCGGCATGGAACTTCATGATATTACGGAACTCGTGAAAAACTGCGGTTTCGGCGTGTTTACCGGAGCGATTGAAAGCGGCGGTTCCGTGCGTGGTATCAATGCCGAGGGCATGGGCGATATGCCGAGAAAGAAGATCGACGCGCTGGTGGATTTCGCGAAGGGATACGGAGCGAAGGGGCTTGCTTATATGTCGATCAACGGGGACGGCACCGTGAAATCTTCGTTCTCGAAGTTTATGACGGAGGAGGAGACGGCTGCCATTATCGACGTCCTTGCGGGAAAACCGGGAGATTTGCTGCTGTTCGCGGCGGACCGGAATAAGATCGTCTGGAATGTTCTGGGCGCTTTGCGTCTGGAACTTGCCGCACAGAAAGGACTTCTTGACAAGAACGAGTACCGTTTCCTATGGATAACGGAGTTTCCGCAGTTTGAATGGTCCGACGAGGAAGAGCGTTTCGTGGCGATGCACCACCCGTTCACGATGCCGATGGACGAGGATCTGGACAGGCTTGAGAGCGACCCGGGTTCGGTGCGCGCCAAGGCTTACGATATCGTGCTGAACGGAACGGAAATCGGCGGCGGAAGCGTCCGAATCCATCAGGCGGACGTGCAGGAGCGTATGTTTAAGGCGCTGGGTCTGGATAAGGAAACGGCAGATGAAAAGTTCGGGTTCCTGCTGGACGCTTTCAAGTACGGCGTACCGCCTCATGCCGGGCTTGCTTACGGACTGGACCGTCTTGTAATGCTGATGGCAAAATGCGACAGTATCCGCGACGTGATCGCGTTCCCGAAGGTAAAGGACGCGTCCTGCCTTCTTACCGACGCGCCGAACGTGGTCGATGAAAAACAGTTAAAGGAATTGGCGATCCGCGTTTCCCCGGAAGAAAAATAAAATTTCAGTAAAAAGTGCCAAAATGGGTAAAAAAAGATGACATTTTGGTGCTTTTTTTGTTGAAGAAATTGTATTTTTTATGGTACAATATAAAGAGTATATTTTACATAGTAAAGGAGTGGATACGTTTGGAGAAGCAGAATGAGTTTGAGGGCGTTGTGAATGATACGATCGTACCGGACAATGCGCAGGTAATGGAGAACGTATACGCTGCGGAGAACATGGGCGTGGCAGAAACAGTGGATATGCAGGTAACAGGAGAGACGGCGGCAGAGTGGGAACCGGCTGCCGATAGCACGGCGGGTCCGGAACAGAATGTTCCGAAAAACGCTGAAAGCATAGAAAATCAGGAAACGGACGGAACGGCGCCGGAAACGGTATCGGTATCTCCAGATAATCTTCTGGGGACGTTGACGGAGGATATTGGTGCGAAGAAGGAGGCGGTCCTCGGCAAAGCGCAGGAATTATACAGCGAGGCGGAGGAACTGAAGAATGATATCATCGAGGCAAAATCGGGATTTAAGATCCGGAAGATCAATACCATCAAGTTTAAGTTGATCTGCGGTTTTATCATTCCGCTGATACTGATCATCATTCTCGGCGTGGTATCTTACCGGACGGCTTCCCAGGCGATCATTTCCAGCTATGAGGAGTCCACGGAGTCAACGATCATCAAGACGGCGGATTATTATAATCTGATGTTTACCAATCTGGAATCGGTAAGCCGTGAGATGATCAGCAATACGGAGGCAAAGAATTACTATTCGGGAATGTATAAGTCCGACGTTACGGCGGAAGGTACGGCGTATACGACGATCAAGCAGTATTATCAGTCGCTTACGATCAGTAACGCCGCGATCAAGAATGTATTTTTAATGTGCAGTTACGGTAAGCCAATCGTCACCACGACGGTCCAGGATGAGAGTAAACTGTACCAGAATTTTGCCGGTTCGGAGGAAGCGGCGAAGATTGACGAGGAGAGAATGTTCTGGGCGACCAGCCGTCCTACCCTGGATACGATCGTCCGTCCGGTTTACGGGCTGACGCTGGAGCGGCAGTTTTATTCCAATTCCACCAAGAGCTGCGGTTATCTGATCCTCGACATTGATAAAGATATGGTGACGCAGCCGGTCCTTGACCTGGATCTTGGCAAGGGCAGCGTTGTCGCGCTGGTCGCGCCGGACGGCGGTGAGATCAATAATTCGGAGGACGGCAGTACCTATTTTGCCGGAGAGGATTTTTTTGAGGCGCTGCTTGCCGACGAGGAGCTGACGGACGGATATGAATATGTTGACGGCGGAGAAAGGCTGTTTATTTACTCCAAGCTGGAATCCGGCTTCACGGTCTGCGCGCTGGTGCCGAAGGATATCATTACCGCGCAGGCGTCTTCCATTTTGATCGTCACGGTGATTGTTGTGATCATCGCGTTCATCATCGCACTTGGCGTGGGCGGCGTCCTGGCGATGGGGATCGATACGTCCATTCATGTCATCATGAAGAAGCTGGGCGAGGTCGCGGACGGCGATCTGACCACCCATGTGCGGGTCCGCCGTAAGGACGAGTTCGCCGTGCTGGCGGACAGTATCAACAACATGATAACCAAGACAAAGGAAATGGTTGAAAATTCCAAGAAGATTTCCAAGCAGGTAAGCGATTCCGCCGAGAATGTAACGGACAATACCCGAGTGATCCTTGACGGAACGAGAAATATAACGGACGCCATCACCGGAGTGGAGCAGGGCATTATCCAGCAGGCTTCCGATTCCGACGACTGCATGAAACAGATGGACGTTCTCGCGGAGCAGATCCATCTTGTGGCGGAGAACGCGGAGCGGATCTCACAGGCGGCAGGCAGTGCCATCAAGGTTGTGGGAGAAGGATTGTCCTCCATTGACGAGTTGAAGGAAAAGGCGAAGGATACGGCGAAAGTAACCACGGAGGTCATTGCCGGGATCGAGTCCTTAGAGACGGCTTCCCAGAAGATCAGCACGATTATCGCCGCGATCAATGAGATCGCGGACCAGACCAGCCTCCTTTCCCTGAATGCTTCCATTGAAGCGGCGAGAGCGGGGGAAGCGGGAAGAGGTTTCGCGGTTGTTGCCGATGAGATCCGCAAACTGGCGGACCAGTCGGCGCAGTCGGCTAACCAGATCAAGGTGATCGTGGACGATATCGAACATCAGACGAGACAGACCGTGGAGATCGCGAAGAGAGCGGAGGAGATCGTGGATTCCCAGGATACTTCTCTGGAGCAGACGGTTATGGTCTTTAATCAGATCGAAATGCAGGTCGGCGGTCTGGCGGACAATCTGGGAAGTATCCGGCACGGAATGAAGGATATCGATTCCGCCAAGAACGAGACGCTCAATCTGATCCAGAGCATTTCCGCGGTCGCGGAGGAGACTACGGCGGCGGTCGAGGAAGTTACGGCTACGGCGGAGAGACAGCTTGAGGCGGTGGAACAGCTCAACGACGAGGCGGGAGATCTTTCCGGCAACGCGGAACACCTGATCGACACGATCAGCGCATTTAAAATTGATTAATCAAAAACAGTGTGTTATAATAGTTTAAATTTTTGATTGAACTGGAGGTTAGTTATGTATTCTTTTGAAGAAGTTGCCGGATTTGACCCGGAAGTTGCCACAGCGATGAATGATGAGCTTTCCCGTCAGAGAAGCCACATTGAGCTGATCGCGTCAGAGAACTTTGTAAGCAAGGCTGTTATGGCAGCAATGGGAAGCCCGCTTACCAATAAATACGCGGAAGGTTATCCGGCGAAGCGTTATTACGGCGGCTGCGAATATGTGGACGTTGTGGAAAATCTTGCCATCGAGAGAGCGAAGAAGCTGTTTGGCTGCGAATATGTAAATGTCCAGCCGCATTCCGGCGCGCAGGCAAATATGGCGGTATTTTTCGCGGTATGTAAGCCGGGCGATACGATCATGGGTATGAACCTTGCGCACGGCGGTCATCTGTCCCACGGTTCGCCGGTCAATATGTCGGGCAGCTATTTTAATATCGTGCCTTACGGCGTTAATGACGAAGGTTTTATTGATTATGACGAGCTGGAGAGGATCGCGCTGGATTGCAAGCCGAAGATGATCATTGCCGGCGCCAGCGCTTACGCGCGTGAGATTGATTTTAAGAAGTTCCGTGAAGTCTGCGATAAGGTGGGAGCCGTTCTTATGGTCGATATCGCGCATATCGCGGGTCTTGTCGCGGCAGGGTTACATATGAGTCCCGTTCCTTACGCGGACGTGGTGACGACAACGACTCACAAGACGCTTAGAGGACCGAGAGGCGGTATGATCATGGCGACTGCCGAGGCAAATGAGAAATATAACTTCAATAAGGCGGTATTCCCGGGTATTCAGGGCGGACCGTTAATGCATGTGATCGCCGCTAAGGCGGTATGCTTTAAGGAAGCGCTGGATCCGGAATTTAAAGTATACGCGCAGAATATCAAGGATAACGCCCAGGCACTGGCAAAAGGTCTTACCGACAGAGGATTTGACCTGGTATCGGGCGGCACGGACAATCATTTAATGCTTGTCAACCTGATCAGCAAAGGCAAGACCGGTAAGGAAGTGGAGAAACTTCTTGACTCCGTCAATATTACCTGTAATAAGAACGCGATACCGAACGACCCTGCGAAGCCGTTTGTTACAAGCGGTATCCGTCTGGGTACGGCGGCGATCACCACGAGAGGTTTTATGCCTTCCGAGATGGACGCGGTCGCGCAGGCAATCTCCCTTGCCGTTGACGATATTGAGAAGAACGCGGGCGAGGCAATGAGGCTGGTTAAGGAACTTACGGATAAGCATCCGCTGTATTAATTATGAAGCTGAGTTTGAAAGAGCGTTTTATGGGTCATCTGAAAACGATCACCCACCATAAAATGCTGGTGATGAAATATTGTTTCCGGGCGGGGCTTTACCGGCAGGGACTGCTCCATGACCTGTCGAAGTACATGCCGTCGGAGTTTCTGGCAGGCGTGCGGTATTACCAAGGGTATCGCAGCCCCAACAACGCCCAGCGGGAGATCGAAGGGTGTTCCACGGCGTGGCTCCACCACAAGGGAAGGAACAAGCACCATTATGAATACTGGATCGATTATCCCGGCGACAACAAAGAAGGCGTAAAGCTCGCGGGTATGCTCATGCCGAAGAAATATGTGGTTGAGATGTTCTGCGACCGTATCGCGGCAAGCCGTACTTATAAGAAGGAAGAATATACCGACAGCTCCCCTCTGGAGTATTATTTAAAGGGAAAAGGACATTATGTCATGCACCCGGACACCGAGCGGCTGCTGTACCGTCTGCTTCTTATGCTGTCAAAGCATGGGGAGGCGTACACGTTCCGTTATATACGCCGGAATATACTATAAAAAACAGAGTTTTTCAGACTCCTTTTATGAAGAAGGTCGTAAAATCTTTTTCATGGAAGGAGTTTTTTTGCATTTACTGAAACTCAAGGCTTGAAATGTGGCATATTTTGATATAGAATAGTATGCGGAGTAATTTCTTTTAGAATGAATTTAAAGGCGGAAGGTGAATTGAGAGTATGGAATTTCATATCGCGGTAATTCCGGGAGACGGAATCGGACCTGAGATCGTGCGGGAAGCGCGCAAGGTTCTGGATAAGGTATCGGAAAAGTTTCAGCATAAGTTTGATTACGAGGAACTACTGATGGGAGGTATTTCCATTGATACATACGGGGAACCCCTTACGGACGAAACGCTTGACAGGGCGAAAAAGAGCGACTCCGTGCTGCTTGGAGCCGTGGGCGGCAATGTGGGTAATTCAAAATGGTATGACGTGGCGCCGGATTTAAGACCGGAAGCGGGACTTTTAAAGATCCGGAAGGGCCTTGAGCTGTTTGCCAATATCCGTCCGGCATATTTATATGAAGAATTAAAAGAAGCGTGTCCGCTCAAAGACGAGGTCATCGGAGACGGATTTGACATGGTCATTATGAGGGAGCTGACGGGAGGCATTTATTTCGGCGACAGGCACACCGAGGAGGTAAACGGCGTATTGAAGGCGACGGACGTGCTGACTTACGATGAGAACGAGATTCGCAGAATTGCCGTCAAGGCGTTTGAAATAGCAAAGAAGAGAAAGAAGAGCGTGATCAGCGTGGATAAGGCGAATGTCCTTGACTCCTCAAGGCTCTGGAGAAAAGTGGTTAAGGAAGTTGCCGCGCAGTACCCGGAGGTTGAGCTGAAGGATATGCTGGTCGATAACTGCGCCATGCAGCTTGTGATGAATCCGGGACAGTTTGACGTGATCCTCACGGAAAATATGTTTGGCGACATTTTATCGGACGAGGCGAGTATGATCACGGGTTCCATCGGAATGTTGTCTTCGGCGAGCCTCGGAGCGACGAAACTGGGACTGTATGAGCCAAGCCACGGTTCCGCTCCGGATATCGCGGGAAAGAATATCGCCAATCCAATCGCGACGGTTCTTTCGGCAGCCATGATGCTCCGTTATTCCTTTGATCTGGATAAGGAGGCGGACGCCGTGGAGGCGGCAGTGAGACAGGTATTAAAGGACGGTTACCGTACCGTGGACATTATGTCCGAAGGAATGAAGCAGGTTTCCTGCTCCGAAATGGGCGATTTGATCGCCGAGAGAATTTAACACAAAAGGGCGAGGTAGAAGGATATGAGAAGTGATAACGTATTAAAGGGTACACAGCAGGCTCCCCACAGAAGTCTGTTTAACGCGCTGGGACTTACGGAGGAGGAGATGAACAGACCTCTTGTGGGCATTGTAAGTTCCTATAATGAGATCGTTCCGGGACATATGAATTTGGATAAGATCGTGGCAGCCGTGAAGACGGGCGTTTCCATGGCGGGAGGCACACCGGTTGTTTTCCCTGCGATTGCGGTCTGCGACGGTATCGCCATGGGACATATCGGCATGAAATATTCCCTTGTGACGAGAGATCTGATCGCGGATTCCACGGAGGCAATGGCGATCGCCCATCAGTTTGACGCGCTGGTCATGGTCCCGAACTGCGACAAGAACGTGCCGGGACTTCTGATGGCGGCGGCAAGGATCAATGTGCCGACGGTATTCGTTTCCGGCGGACCGATGCTTGCGGGAAAGGTGGCAGGCTGCAAGACTTCCCTTTCGAGTATG
>JAMPBI010000230.1 GCA_023666775.1 Alistipes sp.
TAATCGTGATACATTCCGTATCCATTCACTTTGTCCATAATCGTTCCTCCTTGATTTTAAAATTTGAAATCCTTTTCCTAGTGATGTTTTTATAGTTACTGTTTCGGAAGATAAAAAACACAAACTTCAAAAAATGTCGCCAATCGACTTTTTTCTGTTGTGGGTGTCAAACAAAAAATGAGTGCGAAACGCACCCATTTCATACAGATATCAAAAGGCGAAGCATATTTTTCCGCTCCGCCTTGTTTATTGTCCGGTCATTTTATATACTCGTCCGGAACCATATAGCCAAACGAACGTAGTTTTTCTACATAACCGCTATCCTGCAATCTCTTCTTCGATTCCGCCATATACCTTGCGTTTTGCCTATCCTCATACCCTGTTACGATCCTCACGAACATAACCGCACAGCCGATCGTACCGGCAATGCCAAGCACGATACAGCCGACCAATTTCGTCGGATAGTATCCCTGTGTGACGATCATTTTCCTAAGCCATAAAACGCAGACGGCCGTAACCGCTAAAAATCCAAGCATGGCAAGGAAATAACCCTTCGCGTTTGTGGATTGCCGTACAAATCCGTCAATCGCAACTTCTCTCCATCTGCTATCCAGAAACTCCTTCCGGCATTTCGGACAAGTTCTGATCGGACTGCCGTACACCCATGCGTTGCACTTTTCCCAGATTTTGGCTCCGCACTCGGGACATTTTCCTTCCACATAACCCATATAAATATTCCTTCCTCTTTGATTCTGTCATCAATCATTCAATACCGGCGGCGTACCCTTACGATATCCTCTAACACCACCGTTTCCCCGTCAATGCGGTATGTGAACACCCAATCCCATTCCGGGTAATGTGAAGCGGATCTTTTCCACCGCAGACGGGTAACGCCCTCTTCGTCGCGCCTTAATGAAAATGAGCCGCCGCCATTGTCATCGCTTACTTCCTCCGCAAAAGAAACGCCGTTCCATTCCAGAGAGAGCCTGGAAACGGTTCCGTTAATGCCGATTTCATATATATCCCCGTTTTTTTCCGGCTGCGTAACAACGTCTAAAATATTGTCCCCATTTACGTCCATGACGGCTCCGACCCCCATATACAGGCTATAGTCCGCCTCCTTTGACGTCGGAAAATATTCCGGTTTCAGGTAATCCACGAGTTTTTCATAAGGGATCCGATACTGCCAGTTCCAGTTTACGCCGTCATATAAAAAATTAATTCCATATCCGTCCATGCACCAGTCGGTATCTTTCAGTTTTTCTCCTCCCTCCCCCAGCATACGCGTAAATTCCTCCGCATAATCACCATAATTCTGCCCGACATAATCCCGCGCGAAAATAAAAAATTGTTCCCGGTCAAACAGGATATCGTTTAATTCAATCCTGCTTCCGCTTCCCGTATCAAAATTGACCCCGTAAGTATCTCTGTTTCCATGGTTTCCGCCCGAGTAAGTATATGTTGAACCGTAAAAACTGAGGATCACATCGTCCGCCCGCTCTGCCTGCAAAACGGTATTATACGCATAATACCGTTCTTTTCTCTCTTTTTCCGTAAGATATGTATCGCTTTCCACAATCCCGATCCCCATAAAATCGTCATGATTTTTTTGCTCTTCCTCATAAAATCCGCGAAGCCACGAGTTGATCTTCTCCTCACTTTGCTTTCTCTCCGGGATCGACACATAATACCGTTTTTCTTCGTCCCGCAATACTTCCGCGTGAATATCCCGCGCCTCTCTTAACCGCGTGTAGCTTCCTACCGCTTTCTCCGTCTCCACAAACGGAATAAATACCGGGTGTTCATAAACATATTTCCCGATAACGGACTCTGCCTGATCTGCGGTGACGGAAACCGCGTCTTCGGTATTCTCCGACCCTGTCAAATAAAACCAGGGATTGTCCGCGTCCCTCCAGCCGTCATAAATAACCGCCTCCGCTAATTGAAGCTGCGCCCCCTCAAGGTCGTAATAGCCATAAAACGTATACGCGGCTCCGCCGGAACCTTCATTGGCAATCCTTCCGTTTTCACATAAATAATACCGGTCACGCTCCCCTCCGCATAACAGATGAACCGGCTCTCCGTCGGAAATCGTGTACATATCGTAAATGACGCCGTTCCATGCACTATCAAAAACGGTATCATTTCCCCCGAAAATCAGCTCGTCCGTTCCGTTTCCGTCAATGTCTTTGATAAGATATCCATAGATACTGTCACTGCTATACATATAATAAATATAGCTAAAATCGTAATCCTGAGCAATTTTATCATTCTTCGTTACGATACATTCGGTCACAGCGGCTATCAGTTCGTCATAATAGTCATACGGTTCCGCCGGATCTTGAACGGGAACCTGCTCCGTGATTTCGCTCTCCTGCGTCTGTTCTTTATCGCTACTTTCCGTCACGGTGTCTGTCTCCGTACCCGCCTCAACCGTTGCCTGCTGTTCCTTATCGGCGGCGCAGCCCGCCCCCGTAAACATCATGCAAATGCATAATGTGCCTATTATCCTTTTCATAAAGCGCCTCCCTGCTTTTTCCACTTATTTATGATACGGTTCCTTATTGGCGATCCGGTAACTGCGGTATACCTGCTCCAGCAATATCACACGCATAAGCTGGTGAGGAAACGTCATCGGCGAAAAACTGAGCAAAAAATCCCCCCGTTTGATAACCGCGTCGGAAAGCCCCAGTGAACCGCCGATAATAAACGTAATATCCGACACCCCGGACACCGTCAGATCACGGATCTTTTGGGATAATTCCACCGAATCCAGCATTTTACCTTTGATCGCAAGGACGATCACATAGGTGTTGTCCCTTATGCCTGCAAGAATCCTCTCGCCTTCCTTTTCGAGAATTTTCTGTTTCTCCGCCTCGCTTGCGCGTTCCGGCGTTTTTTCATCCGCCACTTCCACAATATCCAGCTTACAATACCGCGATAAACGCTTCTCATACTCGCCGACGGCGTCCCTATAAAATTTTTCTTTGATCTTACCTACCGTTAAAATTGTGATTTTCATAAAATCATTTTAACATAGTAATTCCTGTTGCGCAAAGAAATATCTTCATATATAATCCTATTAAACAAATAATTAACAGGAAGGTAAGAAATCATGTCATTTTGTCCAAAATGCAAATCGGAATATATCAACGGAAAAACCCATTGCGCGGACTGCGGTACTGCGCTTGTGGAGTCGTTGGAGACTGTTTGGGAGGAAACAACAGAAAATAATGCAATGCCTGACGTTTTTGACGAAAGCGGCGAGGAAGCGCAGTCCAATTCCCCATTAGAGGAAAAGAAACCGGAACGGGTCCGCAATTTTGTTTCCAAGAAAGAAAAATATAAGGACTATCAGTCTACCGGTCTGATGTTCCTTGTTGTCGCGGCGGCAGGTATTACCGTCATCACGTTAAATCTGCTGGGCGTTATCACGCTCTTTCGCACCGCCGGCGCCTCCTCCGTGCTGTTTTACGGCGTTATGTACGCGATGTTCATCATCTTTTTAGCGGTAGGCGTTAATTCCCTTAAAAACGCCGCGAAGATCAAGGACGCTTCGGTCAGCGAAGAAGCATTTTTACAGGAATTAAACCAATATGTTGATACGAATATCACAGCTTCCCTGTTTGACTCCGCGGAAGCCGAAAATCTTTCACCGGAGGAGCTTTATTTTAACCGCACCGGTTTGATCCGCTCCATGCTCGTCGAAAAATATCCCGACATGGACGAGGGACTTTTGGAACAGACTCTCGACGCCGCTTATGACAGGCTGTTTCCGTCATAAACGGAAGCGTTATCCTTTTTTCGCTCCAGCAGACGGATCAATTTATCCGTACCGCTCCATATGAAATATATGAGCGTGGCAAATATTCCCGTGGGTATCATCAGTAGTCCAATCAGGCTTATGCTGATACCCAGTATTATCTTTTTCAATGGTTTTCCTCCTATGAAATCCTATTTTATGACTACATTTTAAGTTTAACATAAACAGGGGAAAACAACATTCATATGTGTGACATTTTGGGGAACTAAAGTGACAGTTTTGTAAGGTTTTGGAGGTTTCTCACCCCTCCAAAATTTCAATTATCCGCGCGCAATTCTCCACAATACGGTAACATTTCTCACGCATTTCCTCATCAGGCACATCACGGTCCGGAACCATGATTACCCTGCACCCTGCCGCATATGCCGAGCGCACGCCGTTGTAGGAATCTTCCACGGCGATACAGTCGCTGCAGGAAAGCCCCAGACCTTCCGCCGCTTTTTCGTAAATCTGCGGGTCCGGTTTGCTCTTCGTTACCATGTCGCCGGATACGATATGATCAAAGTATGCGGAAATTTCTCCCTGCCGCAGGAACTCTTCCGCCCGCTTCCGGTTGCTGACGGTGGCTAAGGCTATGAAGACGCCGTTTTTCTTCAAATAATCCAGAAGTCCGGGTACGCCTTCCA
>JAMPBI010000231.1 GCA_023666775.1 Alistipes sp.
TATTAAAAAGGAGTATCGCTCCATAACTAAAAATTAGTTATTTTGCGACACTCCCATCATGTTTCGGGTGTCAAACGCCCTGCAATGAAGTTCATGTCAGCAGATTGCATAAAAAAAGCCGCGTACACAAAAATGTGCCGCGGCTTCTTTCTGCCTGTTATTCCTCTGTCTCCGTCGATATGACGCTGTCCGTCTCCACAACGTCCTCCACGATATCGGTCTCCTTCGGAAGAAGTTCGATCTTGCTTACGGAAACTTCATAAGCAACTCTCTTCTCGCTCTCTTCCTCACTGATCTTCTTGGTATACTCACGGCTCTGGACTCTGCCCCAGACCTGAATATGACCGCCCACCTCAAAGGAGGAGGCATAACGCGCGTTCCTACCCCATGCAATGCACGGTATGTAGTCCGACTTACCATACGGTCTGTTGACTGCAATCAAAATATCCGCAATCTCTCTTCCGAGAGGCGTCTTCCTATAAACAGGAACCTTGCAGATAAATCCGTCCAGGAATATCTGATTCGTCTTGCTCTGATCCTTCACTTCTTCCTCCAAGAACTGAAGCTCCCTTACAAATATGGAAAGAACCAGTCTGTTCTTCTCACCCTCGTGACGATTGTATGAGCGGAACTGACCTGCTGCCTCAATAATCATACCCTTATAATCCCTGGTAATGTCAATCAGCCTCTCTGAAACCATAAGCGGAATCACGTCGGACATATTGCTCAATCGGTTGACCGAAACGTCCACCAGATAGAACCCCTCTCCGAACACCTCATGACTGTACTCAAAATCCGATACAATCTCTCCAATGATACTTACTCTGTTGTTTTCAATAACCTTATCAACCATTTCGTATTTCTCCCTTCCTTAAGGCGCACCCGCTCCTCATACGCGTCGGTTATGCCTTATGTGTTTTATAGTTTACTGTATATTATATTCTTACATTTGATATTTTATGCCAAAATTATGACCAAAGTTTGAACTTTTTATTTATTTTTTAATAAAATTTCTTGTATTAATACTAAAATATGGTAAACTTATAGGGTTGAAAAAAATTTAATTTTATATTTTATGAATGAAAGGGCTGTTTAAATGATTACAAAACGTGAAGACGTAAGAAACATCGCCATTATCGCTCATGTTGACCATGGTAAGACGACTCTCGTTGACGAACTGCTCAAGCAGAGCGGCGTTTTCCGCCAGAACCAGGAAGTCGCGGAGCGGGTAATGGACTCCAACGATATTGAAAGAGAGCGCGGTATCACCATTCTCTCCAAAAATACCGCCGTATATTATAAGGAAACCAAAATAAACATCATCGACACGCCGGGACATGCCGATTTCGGCGGCGAGGTGGAGCGCGTCCTTAAAATGGTAAACGGCGTTATCCTCGTTGTAGACGCATTTGAAGGCGTAATGCCGCAGACAAAATTTGTTCTGCAAAAAGCGCTGGACCTTGACCTTGCCGTCATCGTGTGCGTCAACAAAGTAGACCGTCCCGAGGCAAGACCGGCGGAAGTCATTGACGAAATCCTCGAACTTCTGATCGACCTCGGCGCCAGCGATGAGCAGCTTGACTGTCCGTTTATCTACGCTTCCGCCAAAAACGGCTTTGCAGTAAACGAACTCACCGACGAAAGACGGGACATGATGCCGTTATTCGAGGCGATCGTCAACCATATCCCGGCGCCACAGGGCGACCCGGAAGCCGGAACACAGGTTCTTATCAGCACCATCGACTACAACGACTATGTAGGACGTATCGGCGTGGGTAAAGTGGATAACGGCGCGTTAAAGGTTAATCAGGAGGTGCTTCTTTTAAACGCCAATGACGAAACCGTCAATAAACGCGTTAAGATCAGCAAACTTTATGAATTTGACGGATTAAACAAGGTGGAAGTCACGGAAGCAAACATCGGTTCCATCGTGGCATTGTCCGGCATTGCGGATATCCATATCGGAGACACCATCTGCTCCCCGGAAAACCCTGTCGCGATCCCGTTCCAGAAGATTTCCGATCCTACTCTTTCCATGGATTTCATGGTAAATGACAGTCCGCTTGCCGGGCAGGAAGGAAAATTTGTCACCACAAGGCATATCCGCGACCGGCTGCTCCGCGAGTTAAATACCGACGTTTCCCTCCGTGTGGAAGAAAAAGAAGGCATTGACGGTTTTAAGGTTTCGGGCCGCGGCGAACTCCATTTATCCGTTTTGATTGAAAATATGCGCCGTGAAGGCTTTGAATTTGCCGTGAGCAAAGCGGAAGTTCTCTACCACTATGACGAGAGGGGACAGAAATTAGAGCCGATGGAACTTGCCTATATTGACGTTCCCGATGAATTTTCCGGCACGGTCATACAGAAACTTTCCCAGCGCAAGGGCGAATTGCAGGGTATGTCCCCGATCCAGGGCGGATACACAAGACTTCAGTTTTCCATTCCGTCAAGAGGACTTATCGGTTTCCGCGGGGAATTTCTGACCGATACGAAAGGAAACGGTATTATCAACACTACCCTTGAGGGCTACGAACCGTACAAGGGCGATATCCAGTACCGCAAAAACGGTTCCCTGATCGCGTTTGAGTCCGGCGAGGCGATCACTTACGGACTTTACAATGCCCAGGAGCGCGGCCAGCTCTTTATCGGACCGGGCGAAAAAGTTTACGCCGGTATGATCGTCGGACAAAACCCGCGTACCGAGGACATCGAGGTTAATGTCTGCAAGACAAAGCACCTTACCAATACCCGTTCCTCCAGCGCGGACGAGGCATTAAGACTTGTCCCTCCGAGAATTTTAAGTCTGGAACAGGCTCTCGACTATATTGATACGGACGAACTCCTCGAGGTTACGCCGCAAAGCCTGCGTATCCGCAAAAAAATTCTCGATCATACGCTGCGCTACCGCTCCAAGAAAAACTAAGGACATAGGATAGAGAAATTAGAAAATAATTTCCTATCAGATAAACATAATAAAGCCGCTGCGCGAAGAAATAACTCTTTGCCGCAGCGGCTTTTTATTTGATCTTATTTCGCGGTCGCCTTTACCTGAACGGAAGTAATATTTTCCGCCAGCTCATCGCTGATCCGGAAGATCAAAACGCCGACCTTCGCTTCTCCCGGCTCAAACTCCATGCCGTTCATATTGGAAAGATCGCTCTTTAAGATCGTCCTGTAAATATTTACATTCTCCGTTCCGTTGATCGTTGCCTTGATCGTTGCGTTATCGGGATTGATTTCCATCACCGCATTGGTATCTTCCGAATTCCATACGTCATATTCCACCACAAGCAGTTTATGTTTTCCGTCCGCTTCCACGCTAAGGGCATATTCTTCCGTCGGATACCGGTCTTCCACGGTATACCCCAGAACGGAAAGCTCAACGCCGCTGACCTGCAAAGCCTCCATCAGACTTGCCATTCCCACATCGGAACCGATATTGCTGCTCGCGTGGACATTATCTTCGGGACCATCTGCCGCGGTTGTCTCACCATTAGCATCGGTCGGATCCGTCGGATTGCCGTCGGGCGCCGTCGTTTCCGTCTCGTCTTTTTTCACGATCATAGGAATGGTTTCTACCTCCTGCGTCTCAGGCTCGGCAGCAGTCGTCTCCTCCTGCGTCGCTTCCTCCGTAGCCGCTTCCGTCGGCAGAGTCGGCGGTTCTACCTCGATCAGACCCTTGCTTATTTTATATTGATACATCAGTTCCCCTACCGCATATTCCGCAATGATATCTTCTTCCTCTTCCGTCAAGTCAATTACCTGAGTACATCCGGCAAGGAGAACGGAACACGCCGCCATTAGCCATAATAATTGTTTCTTCACGTTTCTATCCACCTGTTTCTTGATCAATTTTATCCTATTGTAACATTTTTTGCGGAGGTGTTCAAGCCGTTATTTTCTTTTGGCTGTCTCAGCGAATTTTATTGTAAACATGGCTCTTTTTTTGTATAATTGAAGTATAGCAGGCGCGGACTGTAATATATTTCCTGCTGAAATCGCAGTAAAGAGGTGGTAAAATGGCACAAAACGCACCAAAGCGGAAGATAAAAGACAGCGTATTTACAAATTTGTTTCAAAATAAAAAATATCTACTCCGCTTGTATAAGACGCTTCACCCAGAGGATAGCAATGTAACGGAAGATGATATAAAAGATGTTACCCTTAAACACATACTGGTAGACGCAGACTATAATGACCTTGGATTTTCGGTAGGCGGCAGATTAGTCATTATGATTGAGAGTCAGTCAACGTGGACATTGAATATCATCATTCGCGCATTGATGTATCTGATACAGACATACCATATTTTTTTCAAGCGCACCAAACAAAATCTGTATGGTTCTAAAAAAGTAGATATGCCCAAACCCGAATTATACGTTATATTTACGGGAGAAAAGCCAAAGAACCCACCCGACATCATATCACTTTCAAAGGATT
>JAMPBI010000232.1 GCA_023666775.1 Alistipes sp.
GGAGAGCATCTGCCTTACAAGCAGAGGGTCACAGGTTCGAGCCCTGTAGGCCCCATTTGCAGACATCTGCAACTAGAATGCCGGCGTGGCGGAATAGGCAGACGCACAGGACTTAAAATCCTGCGGGAGTTAAATCCCATACCGGTTCGACTCCGGTCGCCGGCATTAAGTAATTATGTGTGTGTAGCTCAGCTGGATAGAGCACTTGGCTACGGACCAAGGTGTCGGGGGTTCGAATCCTCTCACGCACGTTAAAACGGAAGATTATTCTTCCGTTTTTGCTTTTTTTGTGGTAAAATATACTGCAAAAGAACGGAGAAATGATTTACCTTATAGATATTTTGTTTGAATAGGATAAAAATTGATTTGGATAGGGGAGGACAAGAATGAAAAATTTATACAATATATTGCGGATTATTATGTGGAATTTTATAGGCATTTTTATCGGATACAGCGGATACCAATATTACCATTACAAAAAATATCCGGATCTGTACGCGATGCAGTCTGCGCCGTGGTATCTAAGCATAGAACTGCATGCCGTGTTTACGGTGATCATTGTTGCGGTCGTTCTTATCGCTATGTGGGTCGTTAAGATGAAAATAAAGCAGACGGAGGAGAAATTGCAATGATTAAGGAATTGCAATTTCTCTATTTTGTTTGGTGAAAATCTGTTTTGCGGGTTTATTTCGCAATATCTTTATCCTTTTCGGAAGAATGAATGATCATAAATATTTCGTCGTAGAAGGTGTACATTTTCTGAACCTCATTTTCCAATAAATAATAATGCCTGATATATGGGACGAGAAGGCACAGTATGACAAAAGACAAAAGCAGCGCGGCAGGCAGTCCGCAAAAAACGGCTAAGCAGACGCTGAGCATTTCCAGAAGCGCGAATGTGACCGTGACGATAAGGTGAATAAGGCGTTCATGTTGAAAAAATTGGATCTGTACCAATAAATCTTTTAAAATAACATTCCAATCCGTGCCGGCGGGTTTGTCGGATATGAGCCGGGCTATTTTGCGGCTATAGGATAAAATTCGATCACGCATAAAAATCCTTTCTTTCCCAAAAAAGAAACTGCCTGGAAAAATCCTGACAGTTTCGATGAGGGGAGTATAAATAATTAATAAGGGGTCGTAAAAGAAATATATGAAGGGGAAATTTCTTTTACAATGTATATTATATATTATTTTGTCGAACTTTGCAAGAATTTATGTAATATTTTATTATATTTTTTTAAAAACAGTGTAACATATGCATAACAATTAAAAAAATACGCATAATACCTTTGTAACAATTAATCTCAAGGAGGTATTTATTATGTCACAGAATAATAACCAGAACAACAACCGTAATAATTCTCAGAACAGCTCAAAGAATAACAACCAGAACAGCTCAAAGAACAATTCTCAGAATAGTTCAAAGAACAACCAGGAAAGCAACTCTTACAGCGAGCAGGACTGTAGATAGTTTTTCAAGGGGCGGGGTATCACCGGTACGGATCAAGACCGGTGATACCTTCTTTTTTTGATGGAAAGTTGTGTTATTATACAAAATACCGATACATACGGGCGTTCACTTATCAATGTATTTCTTCATATTATAAAATATATTCGTTTTGGGTGATGAAGATGAACATATCAGTGATTTCAGCAGAAGAGCTGGACGGGATCATAAATAATGAAAAATTTATCATAGTAGATGTGAGGGACGCCGGAGAATACAGAAAGAACCATATCCCCGGGGCGGTCAATATTTCGATGGATCAAATAAGACAGGCGCAGTTTGATAAAGAGAAGATAATTGTTCTTTATTGCGAACACGGCGGAAACAGCATGGTGGCGGCAAGGGAACTGGCGAGGCGGGGATTTCGGGTAAAAACGGTGGTTGGCGGGATAAAGGCGTATATGGGAAGACATTAAAGAAGAAGCGGAGCGCAGTTGACAGCCGGCGCAAATACATTTAATATATTGATTAGATGAAAATGTCAGGAGAATACCATGCAGATTTTTGAGTTGACGGCGCCATGCCATTTTGGGCTGGAGGCTGTTTTAAAAAAAGAAATTATCGATCTGGGATATGAGATTGTTAAGGTGGAGGACGGAAAAGTTACGTTTGAGGGCGACGCGGAAACCATCTGCCGAACGAATATCTGTTTGAGGACTGCGGAAAGGGTGCTGCTTAAAACGGCGGAATTTAAGGCGGTTACGTTTGAAGAATTATTTGAGAAAACAAAAGCCGTCCCGTGGGAGAATTATATACCGGAGGACGGAAAATTCTGGGTTACGAAGGCAAATTCCGTCAACAGCAAGCTGTTCAGCAGTTCCGATATCCAGTCTATCGTGAAAAAGGCGATTGTCGAGCGGTTGAAGACCGTATATAAAAGAGACTGGTTTTCGGAGGAGGGAAATGAGTACCCTATCCGGATATCCGTCATAAAAGATATGGTGACGGTCGGGCTGGATACCACCGGAAATTCCCTGCATAAGCGGGGATATCGTCCGGCCGCGGGAAAGGCGCCGATCTCTGAGACTCTTGCGGCGGCGCTGATCTTGCTTACGCCGTGGAAAAAGGACAGGATTTTTGTGGATCCGTTTTGCGGAAGCGGTACATTTGTCATTGAGGCGGCAATGATCGCGGCGAATATCGCGCCGGGGTTAAAACGTCATTTTACGGCGGAAAAATGGACAAATCTTATTAAAGACGAAGAATGGGAAAGCGTCCGAAAAGAGGCTTTGGAAGAGCAGAATACCGATATACAGGTGGATATACAGGGATATGACATCGACGCCGGGATTGTGAAAATTGCAAGAGAAAATGCAAAATCGGCAGGCGTTGACAAATTAATACATTTACAGCAAAGACCGGTGGCAGATTTAAGCCATCCTAAAAAATATGGTTTTATTGTGACCAATCCGCCATACGGCGAGCGGCTGGAAGAAAAAGAAAATCTTCCGGAAATTTACCGCGCGTTTGGCGAGAGTTTTAAAGGACTTGACAGTTGGTCGGCTTACGTTATTACTTCTTATGAGCAGACGGAAAAATATTTCGGGCGTAAGGCGGATAAAAACCGCAAGATCTATAACGGTATGTTAAAAACTTATTTTTACCAGTTTTTGGGACCGAAGCCGCCTAAGAGAAAAGATACGCAGGAGGATCAGGAGAATGTGCAAAATTATATTCGCGACCACGAATGAGAATAAAATGAAGGAAATCCGAATGATCTTGTCGGATCTGCCTTATGAGATCGTTTCATTAAAGGAAGAAGGGATAAAAGCCGATATTGAGGAAAACGGATCTACTTTTGAGGAGAACGCGGTGATAAAGGCGAAAGCGATCTGCGAAATGACAGGCAGGATCACGCTGGCGGACGATTCGGGACTGGAAATCGACTATATCAATAAAGAACCGGGAGTTTATTCTGCCCGTTATATGGGGGAGGATACTTCTTATCATATCAAGAACCGGTCGCTGATCGACCGCCTGAAAGACGCCAAAGGGGAGCAGCGCAGCGCCCGTTTTGTCTGTGTGATCGCGGCGGCGTTTCCGGACGGGAGAGTTGTGACGACCAGGGGGACGATTGAAGGGAGAATCGGATATGAAGAGAGAGGAAAGAATGGTTTTGGTTACGATCCGATCCTTTATGTGCCGGAATACGGAATGACCACCGGAGAAATGGAGCCGGAGTTAAAGAACAGGATCAGCCATCGGGGGAAGGCGCTGGAACAGATGAAAAAGGAGCTTTTCGATGAAAATATTGATCATAAGTGATTCACATGGAGTGACAAGGCAGTTAGAGAAAGTTTTTCAAACAGTGGGTAAAACGGATATGCTCATTCATTTGGGAGACATAGGCAGGGACGTGGAATATGTAAGAAGCTGCGCTGGCTGCGAAACCCATATCATAAGAGGGAATAATGATTATGGCATAGATGTGCCGAAGGAAGAAATATTGCAGATTGGGAAGTATAAAGTCTGGCTCACCCACGGCCATGAAAGCCGCGTAGACTGGGGATTGGAAATGCTGGCTGACGATGCGGAAGCCAACGGTATGGACATCGTTATGTTTGGTCATACGCATGTTCCAGTGGTGGAATACCGGGGCGGCGTTATTCTGGTCAATCCGGGCAGCGTTGCCCTTCCGCGGCAGGAAAATATGAAATACAGTTATATTTTAATGGATATTGACGAGGCTGGGGAAGCGCATTTTTCTATTGCCTATCTGTAATGTTTGCGGAATAAAAAAATATGAAATTTTCTGGAAAAAAGTGTTGACTTTACAAAAATAATATAATATAATCATTAATGCGCTGTGAGTTATAGAGCTGGGCGAGAAAAGAAAATCGTAACGGGGTGTGGCTCAGCTTGGCTAGAGCGCCTGATTTGGGATCAGGAGGTCGCAG
>JAMPBI010000233.1 GCA_023666775.1 Alistipes sp.
ATAGGGTATGATCAGCCGGTACAAAAGCGGGACGCATAAAATGGCTGCCATTCCCCCGTAAAACATCACGTCCAGTATGTATTTTGTGACGATCGTTAATTTGTTCCTCATAGTTTCCTCCTATTCGATTAAATAAAAATACAGTGGTATCGGATTTATCCAAATCTTACCACTGTATTTATTATATGTCAATATATTTTTATTGTTTTTCGATAAATTTTTATTGATACTCGATTATTATGAACTGTAACATAAAATTTCTGTCGTTAATCCGTCTGCTGATATATACTATAATCCCGCTCTATAAGCGCGTCGCACGCAAGCCGCTTTGCTTCTTCTTTTCCCATTTTTTCAATGATCAGATCCCGAAGCTGCTTTTTGTTTCTTGTGGTTACGCCGCCCATTTTGTATGTTTTTACAATCCGGATCAGTTCCGAACGCCATAAAAGGTTCATCTGATTTTTTAGTTTTGTGGTAGGACGTTCTTTCGGATTGCGCTCCGCTTCACGGAACATTTCGATATGCAGGTTTCCTTCTTCGTCTTTCGCGATGTCATAAATTCCCCAATGTTCCGGTACCGCGTTTTCTATTTTGTCGATATAATGAACGCCCGTTACTATGTAACATTTGTCGCAGAAACGCTCATAATTTTTTACCTGCGTCGTAAGACGTACAAGACTGTCTTTATCGCTCTTGATCTCAAAACCCAGTATCTCATTTTCCTTAACCAATATGGCGTCCGCGCGGCTTTTGCCGATTACCAGCTCTTCAAAAATGCGAAGCCGTTCGCCTGTATTTTCATAGGTTTCAAATAAAATTTCCCTCATGTCGGGATCTCTTAATTTATCTTCTTCTTTCATAACTTTTGTCCTTTAAATTTCCTATTAATCAAAAAAGGTCCAACACTTCCATGTCAAACCTTTAGCGGAGCAGGAGGGATTTGAACCCTCGCGCCGGTTTCCCGACCTATACCCTTAGCAGGGGCACCTCTTCGGCCACTTGAGTACTACTCCAAATTCTTAAACCAAAAATATTCTGTTCAGACGCATTGATTATTATACTAGAGGTTTTAAAGAATGTCAACTGTTTATTCGATTGTTTGCAAATTAATTACCCCATACTCTTTTTCCAAATCAAGTTTAAATAAAAAGTATGGGGTATAATATATTTCTTAAATTAATCTTCTATGCAGATCTTTTTCTTCCAAAAGAAAACTATTCCTGCCGTTGAGGCAATGAATAAGGTAAGTAAAAATCCGATTGGTGTGTTATCGCCTGTCTTTGGAGAAACCTGTCCGTTTGAACCGTTTCCTGCTCCGGCAGGCAGAGCCTCCTGATCATCGGAATCTTCCTCGTTATTCTCTTCCTTACTTTCTCCCTCGTTACCGTCTAAAAGCGGTTCGTCTTTATAAATAATGGAATAGGTTGAAAATCCGTCCGACGCAAAGGTAAATTCGCCACTGGTAGAATTAAATGTACCCTCAATTATCGTCGCAACACCATTATGTATTCTTATTACCGCATATATTCTGTTCTTTGTAGTATCCTTATTCAGCAGCTCATCCGGTATTTTAACAGAAATATCAATTGGGTTACGCATATCTGTTATCTTTCTAGAAATACTGCTTCCTATTTGCAACGATACTTCAATATTCAGATTCATACCGACAAAATAATTTCCTCGTGTCTCTTCAATAAGACTCTGCTCTGTGTCGTTTGGCTTTACATCATCTACTGTCATCGTAACAGCAGATGTATTTCCTGCTTCAATAGCCGTTTTTTCCTCGGCTGTTAAATCAATTTTATCTAATATTTCATCTGCATTTTCATTAATTGTAATTTCCGGTGTATTTCCCTGTGATAATACCGGAACTTCCGGAATAATCTGAAGATCCTTATATATTTCTTCTCCAGATTCAATATTTGAATAGATACGTCCAAAACTACCGTCTATAAAATCATAAAAACTGGAAGCTTTATCCGATTCAGAAATCGCATTTTTTGCATCCAGAACTGTGTCACTTTTTACTTTAAAAAGTTCATATGCATTCAGCGCGGCAATACGCCTTTCAAGTACCTTCTGATATAATTTTAAAATTTTTTCGTTGTCTTTTTCTTCTATAACTGCGGTTTTATACTCATCTAACGATTTAATGTAATCACTTGAAAGACCAATAAATGTTCTTATATCTCCATAGGAATTACACCATGCCACATGATAATCAACGATTGCCTGACTTATCAAATCGCCTTTTAAATCTTCAAAAAGATCCCGCACATTTGCATATCCCTCTTCAATACTTAAATTTTCTCCCTCTTTTTGTGTTCTTGCAGCCTCATCACAATTTTCATATGCCGCTTTTACGGCCTCAAAACAGATAACAACATCATTATAGGCAGCAATTGCCTCACTACCTGAATTTCTGATCGGCTCAACATGTTCTACCGCTTTATCGGAATCTTTTGCCGGAACATGTCCCTCTTCAGCTTCCTTCTGGAACAATTCCATTTTTCCTGTTATACCTTTTTCTTCGTCTCCCCAATAGACACTTACAGCCGGATAGAATTTATCTGCTGCTTCCCAAAATTTTTGCTCCGCGTTTTCCGTTTCCGCTAACGCAGCTTCGCCTGTAGCTTCTACTGCTTCTGTTTCCGTCTCTGCCAATACAGCTTCACTTGCAGTCTCCGTCTGTGCTTCTGCCTCTGTTGATACTACCTCGCTTGCGCCGCTACCCCCCCGAATTCGGTTTCAGCAAATACCGGTGCAGGAAAACACAGTCCTGATACTATCGCGTAAGTAAGGACAGATACGAATAGTTTACCTATTTCTCTCTTCATAAAAATAAGTTCTCCTTTTCTGTTTTTTATTTTACTATCTACTGATAATACAAACCAGTATACCTAGTATATATGAATTTTTTATGAATGTAAAGCATAATATAGAAATTATTTCCTATACTGCTCTGCCGCCGTCTCGTATAAATCGTTCCCGTCCGAGTCGATCACCACGATTACTGGGAAATTTTCTACTTCCAGTTCCCGGATTGCCTCCGTACCCAGATCGTCATAAGCGATAACGGTTGATTTGGTGATCCGCTGTGCAAGCAGGGCTCCCGCTCCGCCTACCGCCGCGAAATATACGGCGTTATTACGGATAATGGCGTCCTTTACCGCCCGGGAACGTTTTCCCTTTCCTATCATGCCTTTTAATCCCAGATCAAGGAGCGAAGGGGCATATTTATCCATGCGGCTTGCCGTGGTCGGACCGGCGGAGCCGATCGGTCTGCCCTCTCTCGCGGGAGACGGACCCATATAATATATGATATTATTTTCCATTTTAACCGGAAGTTCTTCTTTCTTTTCCAGAGCCTCGTACATTCGTTTATGTGCCGCGTCCCTTGCCGTATAAATCGTTCCCGTTATATAAACATAGTCGCCCGCATGGAGGGAACTTACATCTTCATCACCAAGCGGCGCTTTTATATATCTGTCCATAATTTTCTCCTAAAGAACCCGATGCGCATGTCTATTTACATGACAGCAGATATTTATCGCTACGGGAAGTCCCGCGATATGCGTCGGATATGTTTCAATATTTACCGCGAGAGCCGTTTTTGTTCCGCCAAGTCCTCCCGGACCAATACCGAGACAATTTATTTTCTCAAGCATTTCTTCTTCCAGTTCTTTTACATACGGAACGGAAGAATGTTCCAAAACGTTTCTTGTAAGAGCTTTTTTGGCAAGAAGAGCGCATTTTTCAAATGTGCCTCCGATACCGACGCCCACCACCATAGGAGGACAGGCATTGGGACCCGCGTCCTTTACCGCAGTCAATATCGCTTCTTTTACTCCCTCTATTCCGTCGGCAGGCTTTAACATAAAAACGCGGCTCATATTTTCACTGCCAAATCCCTTTGGCGCGACGGTAATATCTATATTTTCGCCTTCCACGATTTCATAATGGATAACCGCGGGCGTATTGTCTTTTGTATTTTCCCGGTAGATCGGATCCGCTACTACGGATTTACGGAGAAAACCGTCTATATAGCCTCTTCGGACGCCTTCGTTTATGGCGTCGGTAAGGTTTCCGCCCTCAATATGGACGTCCTGACCGACTTTCATAAAGATAACCGCCATTCCCGTGTCCTGACAGATCGGTATCATATCGGTTCCGGCAATCTCTAAGTTTTCCTGAAGCTGGTTTAAAACCTGCTTTCCCAGAGGCGATTTTTCCGTACTGACGGCTTCCTCAAATACCTGTTTCATATCTTCCGTCAGAAAATGAGCCGCCTCAATACACATTTCTTTTATATTTTCAATAATTACGTCTGTTTTGACTACTCTCATATAAATCTCCGTTATGAAAGGGTATCGGTA
>JAMPBI010000234.1 GCA_023666775.1 Alistipes sp.
AGAGGGTCAGGATTCCGGGAACGGAGGAAATGACGGAATACAAGGATTATCTGTTTCATATGAAAGGTTCCTGTGTCGGAATGTTATTGGGACTTCCCGCCTGCCTGCTGGTGGGACTGTTTGTAATGTTGCTGTAGGAACACATTTCTTTTTCGATTGACAAAAATAAAAGGAGAGATTATGAAGTTTTATGAATTTGGGAATAAAAATAATCCGGTAATTCTTTTGTTGCCGGGGACATGCTGCCATTGGGAGGCAAATTTCGGAACGGTGATCCCGTTTTTGGAGGAAGAATTTTATGTGGTCTGCATATCTTACGACGGTTTCGATGAAACGGAAGATACCGTATTCCGGGATATGCTGACGGAAACGGAAAAAATCGAAAACTATGTCAGGGAGAATTACGGCGGCAGGGTAGACGCCGCTTATGGCTGCTCTATGGGCGGGAGCTTCGTGGGACTGCTGGTTCAGAGGGGAAATATACATATCAGCCACGCCATTCTCGGCAGCTCCGATCTGGATCAGGAAACCGGGGTGTCCGCTAAATTTAAGAGCTGGCTGATCGCCAAAATCCTGTCCGGAATGTTCCGAAAAGGGAAACTGCCCGGATTTATGCAGCGGCGGCTTGAGAAAAAGCCTGCGGACGAGCGGCTGTATTATGACAAAATGCTGGGGTTGTTCGGTGTGGGAAGTACCCGAATGGCTTTTGTGAAACAGAAAAGTATCCAAAACCAGTTCTATTCCGATCTGGTCACGCCGGTTGAAGACGGGATCGAGGCGCCCGGTACCGTGGTGCATATTTTTTATGCCGTAAAAATGGGAGAGGAATATCTGAAACGGTATCACAGACATTTCAAAAATCCGGACATACGCCGCCACGAAATGCAGCATGAGGAATTGCTTGTCTGCTATCCGCGGCAGTGGGCGGAAGAAGTCGGGGCTTGCTGTAGACCGTGATTTTATTTGATAGGAAATTGCGTTGCAATTTCTCTATTTTGTGGAGGATTGATATGAAATTTTTTGAATTTGGGAAAGAACATGAAAAACTTATGGTAATGCTGCACGGCGGCGGGGTGAGCTATCTCGGGGCGGTTCCGGTCGCGGAAACCGTGGCGGAAAAGTTCCATGTCGTGCTGGTGGCATACGACGGTTTTAACCCGTCCGAGCCGGAGAAGGAATTTACGTCTGTAATGAATGAGGCGGAGCAGATTGCCGATTATATACTGAAAAATTACGACGGAAAAATTGATGTGTTGTATGGGGTGTCTTACGGCTGCCGTGTACTCAACGAGGTGCTTCGGGATAAACGGCTGACAATAACCACGACGATCGCGGACGGTTTTTCTACGCGCGAGTATCCAAACATAAAAAGCGGGTGGGGGAAGGATCTGTACTGTTTTTTCTTTACGGGATTTTTTTACGTTATCATGGGACGCGCCGGGAAACGCCGCAAAAAATTTATCGCTAAAATCACCGGAAGGACTTACGAGGAAGCCGAACGGCTGATCTACACCAAAGCCACATGGAACAGCTGGCGCAATCAGGATCGCTGCCTGATCGGACGCAGAACGGATTACGAGGCGTTTAAAAATACGGATATGTACATATGGTACGGTATCAACAGTACGGTAGAGCGCAAACTTGCGAAGAATATAAAGCAGCTTCAGGACGCGGGATATCAATTCACGCTCAAAATATTTAAGGACGTGGGACATGGCGGACTCGCGGGCGAGCAGCCCGAACGTTTCCTGAAAGAGATTGTGAAAGCACATTCCCGTTCGCTGGAAAAACAGATTAGGAGTTAGGGCGATATGATTTTTGTTTTACAGTTATTGATTTATCTGATATTTTTCACGGTCTGCATAAAGCTGCTGGTTCTGGACGATCCGCTGAGGGGAATTTTCTTTTATCCGAAACCGATACGGCAGAAGGCTTTTGAAATGGGACTGGTCACGGAGGAAGAAGCAAAAAAGCGTAAAAGGATATTCTTTACCGTGCTTATTTTGGGAATTGTGATTTTGCCGGTGATATTTATCGGGTGCTGGAGCGGTATTTCCGATTTTAGGACCGCGTTTATCCATGCGGTCGTTTTTCTTGAAGTGATGAATTGGTATGACGGTATCGTGATCGATGAAATATGGGTGAGATTTGACCGGTTCTGGGTCATAAAAGGCATGGAAGATATGTCCCATGTGAAGGATCTGAAGTTCGTTTTAACGGAAAGGATCATTATGACGGTCGTATATATTCCGGTGGCGGCGGTCATTGCGAAAGCTGCGGTTATGATCTGAAACGGCTGTTGTAAGAAAATTTTGCGGGAAAGGAAAGGTAACGATTTGATGGTAAATGACAGGAGAAAAATAATTTTAGCTTTGCTTTGCGGTATGCTGGGCTGTGTTTTTATGGGCAGCGGCGACTGGCTGATGATGTATGGCAGTACCGCTTATCATGGAAATCTCTACTGGCTTACGGAGGGTGTGGCGCAGATTCCGGCATGGAGAAATGCCCTGTCTATGTTCGTGGCGTTTCCTGCAGTGATATTGTACGGGATTGCACTGTTTGCCACTGCCGGATTTGTGAAACAGGAGGGGCATAAGAAAATCTATCATTATCTGACGGCGTTCGGATTGACCCCATGGCTGTGCCTTCATTTGTTTTATGTCATGATTTTGTATGTATTTGCGTGGCTTGCCGGAAATGGCTATGAAGCGGCGGCACTGCCTGCTGCGGAGGCTCTTTTTTCACAGTTATCGTGGGTGGCGGCGTTAAGCGAGGCGCTTATGCTTCTTCCGTTTTTATATTGGTTTTACCTGCAGGTCTTTGGCAAAACAATCTTTCCGAAAGGGATGGCATTTACAAATGTGCTGGTTATTTATGGAATTTTGATGCTTGTAAAATCTGCTATGCCAAATACTCCTTTTCGTATTGGATTTACGAACGGGCTGATGAGCGAAAGCATGATTTTTTGGTTTGGAATTATGCTGATATGGGTTGTACAACATCAACATTCTTTAAAAGAAGGTAAAGTGAAGGGATAAAATCGGATATGAAGGTGACTTTGATATTATCATTGATACTTATGGTACTGTTTTTCATTTTGCTATGGGCGGCAGTCGCATTGGTGCAGTCAAAAAAACTTTTTGGAACAGCACCAAAGGATATACAGGCTGTTGTCTTAGAGCATGAGGAACGCTTTCCGGGGGCAAGGCTGTTGGGGTGGGCGCTCCTGATTATAGACATAGCCGCATTTTTGTCCGTATTTGTTTATGCAGGCTGGGACGGTATACAAAGCGGTTTTGGTTTTTGGCAGTTTATGGCAAGGTTTCTTATTATGCTGTATCTGCTGAAGGCATTTGATATTATTTTTTTTGACTGGTTCCTGCTTACAAAGTCTCATTTTTTCCAGCATTACTATCCTGAAACAGAAGGGTGTGCAGGATATCATCAGTTTGGATTTAACCGGAAAGAGCAGATTGCGAAGATTATATTGTTTCCTTTTGTGGCTTTGCTTTTAGCGTGGGTCTGTACACTTTTCTGAGAAAGAGCCTGAAAAAATTCTAAGTCCGAAGATAAAAAGGGATTTTTCTTAAAGATATTTGGGAAAAATAGTAACTAGAACAATTTTCCTGATATAATAGCAGGTCTCCATGATTTGGTTTTATCATGGAGACCTGTTGCTTAATAGCTGCTTGAAGAAAAATTTATAATTTTAAATGTATTTATCACGGACGTGGGTTGAGCTTTCTTGTAACGATATTCGGGAGTTCTCTTACAATCGCTTCGCCCAAAGCGGTTACGTCGCGCATTTCATTGAGGTTAATGTTAAATGCTCCGCTTTGGAAAACTATGTTATTGCCAATGGTATCCTTTATATACTCAGGCGTCGGAAGAGTTACGGAATTGTATACTGCGTTGTCTATTCTGCGTATCGTTTCTGCGTATAGCTCTGACAAAGAAGGCACATTTGCTGAAGAATTGTTGATAAGCTCCAAAATATTTTTAATCTCATCAACCTGTTTCGGCGGCACAAAGCCCTCGCCTTCTTTGACGGCAACAAGGCAGTCTTCTCCAAGTTCTTCGGCAAGCGTGCTGTGCGGGCTTCCCGAAATAATTCCGTTCCTCGCTACACCTCCGTTTTTCATGAGAGTAATGTCAATAGGAACTGCTGCTGCGCCAGCAGCGCTTACTCCTGTATCTGAGCCGGCTCCGTTTTCTGTGTCGGAAGTCCGGATAAATCCGTGAAGTCCGAGGACATGCATTGAATCTTGGAATGAGGACAGCTTTTCCAACGCGGTACGCGTTTCATCAGCCGCAGTTATGATGTTTTTAAGTGAGTCAGTTGTTGACTGTGCTGATGAAT
>JAMPBI010000235.1 GCA_023666775.1 Alistipes sp.
GAAAAAACAAATCGATAACCTGATGGCGTCCATCGAGCGTTCCCATCGCTCGGTCGAGAAACTGATACGGTCCGGTAAAAGGCAGGACGCGGCGGCGCTGCTGGAAGAGTGTCAGGGCTTTGCCATCAACATCGGACAAATCATCGAGGAGACGGAAGGAGAAGGCACGCAGACAGTAAAGCTGTTAGAAGAATATTGTGAGATCCTTTACAATCTACATGAAAACCTGCTCAATAATGAAGCCGTCATTGCTTCGGAGGCGTCCAAAAATCTTAATAAAGCATATAAGCGGATACGTCTTGCCGGTAACAGTGAAATCCATGTGACGAAAGAAGCGGTGTTTCTTCCCTACAAGGCGTCGATGTGGGATTCGCTGGAGAGCGTTTGGAGAAGATATGACGCGGACCCGGAGTGGGAAGCGCTGGTGATCCCGATCCCTTACTATGATAAAAATCCCGATGGGAGCGTAAAAGAATTTCACTATGAAGGAGAATTATATCCGAAAGATGTGCCGGTCGTATCTTTTCAGGAGTATGATCTGGAAAAAATGCATCCGGACAGGATTTATATACATAATCCTTATGATGAGGGAAATTTTGTGACAAGCGTCCACCCGGCGTTTTACTCGAAGAAGATAAAAGAATACACGGACAAGCTGATTTATATTCCGTATTTTGTTTTGGCGGAACCGGATCCCAAGAGCAAAGCCGCAATAGAAAACGTGGGGAAATATGCCCGGACTCCGGGTGTGGTTCATGCGCATGAGGTGATCGTGCAGTCGGAGAATATGAGAAAATGCTATATTGAATCGTTAGTGGAACTGGCGGGAGAACAAACCAGAAAAATATGGGAACAGAAAATAAAAGGCAGCGGTTCGCCGAAATTCGATAAGATTACCAATACAAGCAGGGAAAATGTAGCGGTACCGGCTGAATGGAAAGACAAGTTATACAAATCTGACGGTACGCCAAAGAAGGTTGTTTTATACAATACCTGTGTAACCGCGCTGCTACAGGAGTCGGAACAAATGCTGAAAAAAATCCGGGACGTTTTTGAATTTTTTAAAGAAAACAAGGACAAAGTAACGCTGCTATGGAGACCGCACCCTTTGACCCAGGCGACGATCGGCTCGCTGCGTCCGGAACTAAGAGAGGAATATGAAAATTTAGTAAAGTGGTATCGAAACGATGATATTGGAATATACGACGATTCTCCTGACCTTGACAGGGCGGTTATCATAGCGGACGCGTACTACGGGGACGGAAGCTCTGTCGTGCAGCTCTGTCAGGCGGCAGGGAAGCCGGTGATGATACAAAATGTGCATGTAAGATACGAACGTTAAATCTGGGAAAACGAGGTGAAAAAATGTGTGGTTTGAATTAAACGCGTCCATGATGTGCGCGGATTTCGGCAGTTTAAAAGACGAAGTGAGAAAGCTGGACGAGGCGGGGATCGACTCGTTTCACATTGATATTATGGACGGAAGATATGTGCCGAATTTCGCGATGTCCGTAAACGATATGAAATATATCGCCTCGGCGACCAAAAAGCCGTTAGATGTTCATTTGATGATCGAACACCCCAATAATCTGATCGAGTTGTTTCTGAAAGGGCTTCGGAAGGGCGACACGGTATATATCCACCCGGAGGCGGAGTACCACCCGGCTACGACGTTACAGAAGATTATCGATTACGGCATGATCCCGGGGATTGCCATTAATCCGGGCACAAGTGTGGAAACCGTTATGGAAATGCTGCGTATCGTAAAGAAAGTTCTGGTAATGTCCGTTAATCCCGGTAACGCGGGGCAGATGTATCTGCCGTATGTCGGTAAAAAAATTTTAAAACTCCTTTCCATGAAGCAGGAGATGGATTTTAAACTATATTGGGACGGAGCGTGTTCCGCGGATAAGATACAGAAATACGCGCCCCGGGGAATGGACGGGTTTGTGTTGGGAACGACGGTGCTTTTTGGCAAGAAAAAGTCCTACGGCGAGATCGTCAAAGACGTAAGGGAGCTGAGATTTTAATGGTTGCGGCGCTTATTTTATCCGGCGGGACAGGCAGCAGGTTAGGGAGCGATATACCGAAACAGTACATAGACGTGGCGGGCAGAAGTATTCTTTCATATTCCATAGAAACGCTTTCAAAAAGCGGCAAAATCGACATGATGTGGATCGTGGCGGCGCCGGAGTGGAGAGGTACAATCAAAGAAGAACTTGAAATTTACGATCGGAACCATAAGTGCGAAGGATTTTCCCTTCCGGGAGAAAACAGGCAGCTTTCGGTTTTTAACGGGATATCGGATATAAAGAAGTGGATAGACGGCAGGGGCGCTTCGGGAGCGGATCCGGCGCGGGATATCGTTTTGATACATGACGGGGCAAGACCGATGCTCAGTGAAAAAGACGTTGGCGGGTATGTCGAAGCCATAGCGGGACACGACGGCGTATTGCCGGTGCTTGCGATGAAGGATACGATTTATTACGGGAAAAACGGAAAACTTTGTTTACTTGACCGAAGCGGGATTTTTGCGGGACAGGCTCCGGAACTTTTTGTTCTTGATAAATACATAAAAGCCAATAAAAGGCTGATTCGTTTTGAGGGAGAAACGATAGCGGACGATTCGCTTATTTTTAAAATTAACGGCTCAACGGAACCCGCCGTCATGGCAGGTATGGATATCGTTACAGTGCCAGGCAATGAAAGAAATTTTAAGATAACAACCAAGGAGGATCTGGAGCGGTTTAAGCAGATCGTATCAACGGGCTGAGGAAGGCGGGAGCTTTGTGAAGGCATGGGTATTAGAAGAGATAGGAAATTTTCATCAAAAAGAGGTAGAAAAACCGCAAGCTACGGGTAACAATGTACTTGTAAAGGTTAAAGCGGCGGGCGTCTGCGGCTCGGACATACAAAGGGTATATGAGAACGGCGCGCACAGAATGCCTTTGATCATAGGGCACGAATTTTCAGGCGTAGCGGAGGATATGGGAGAGGAAGTAAGCGGGCGATGGCTGGGAAAAAGGGTCGGCGTTTTTCCGTTAATACCATGCCAAAAATGCAGCGCGTGCCGAAGCGGAGCATATGAGATGTGCGGTCACTATAATTATCTGGGGTCAAGAACGGACGGAGGGTTCGCCGGGTATGTTTCTGTCCCGGAATGGAATCTGATAGAAATACCGGATCAGGTAAGTTTTGAGCAGGCAGCTATGCTGGAACCGATGGCGGTGGCTGTCCACGCGATGAGAAGGCTTGCGCTGTACAAAGAAGCCTGCGTGGCAGTCTCCGGCTTAGGTACGATCGGGCAGCTTCTGGTGATGTTTCTTTTGGAAAGCGGAATACAGAATGTTTACGCGATCGGAAAATCTCCTATGCAGATGGAAGCGGTTAAAAATATGGGGCTGCCGGAACGGAATTACTGCGATTGCAGCACGGAGGACGCCGAGCGGTTTATAAAACGGCGCACCAAAGAGAAAGGGGTAAATGCCTATTTTGACTGCGTGGGAAAGAATGAAACGGTCAATCTGGGATTAAAAGTGACGGCTGCCGGCGGGCAGGTGTGCATGGTCGGCAATCCATATTCCGATATCCGTTTTGACAGAGATACTTATTGGAATCTGCTCCGCAGACAGTTAAGGGTGACCGGAACGTGGAATTCTTCTTATCTGGGAAAAAACGATAACAACGCCCCAAATGACGACTGGAATTATGTGATGAAATGCCTGCAAAAAGGTAAGATCCACCCGGAAAGGCTGATCACGCACAGGTACTCCATGGAAGAACTGAACGAGGGATTTGAGATGATGAGAAACAAGAAAGAACCTTATGTGAAAGTAATGATGGTTCTTTAAGCCCCTTCTTGGAAAAAGGGATAAAAAGCGGGCGTACAGGATTTTGAAACCGTGCGCCCGGTTTTCTTCTATATGTTCAATGGAAAGCTCTTTGCAATCGTATATATTTAATCCGAAACCTGTTCCGCGATCCCGCTGTTTTCCAGATATTCCCGGCAGACCTTGATCGCTTCCTGCATCGCTTTTTTGCTTGGAGCGCCTTTGGTAAGGCGTTTTTCCACGCAGGTCTTCAGGCTGATCGCCTCGTAAATATCTTCCTCAAAAACAGGGCTGACCGCCTTAAATTCTTCCAGCGACAGATCGTCGAGGGCGACGTCTTTGTCAATACAGTACAAAACAAGCCGGCCGATGATACCGTGGGCGTCGCGGAAAGGAACGCCGTGGTTCACAAGGTAATCCGCCGCGTCGGTGGCGTTGGTAAAACCGTTTTTCGCGCTGGCTTCCATCACGTCCTTGCGGAAAACCATGGTGGAAACCATACCAGTGAATAAGG
>JAMPBI010000236.1 GCA_023666775.1 Alistipes sp.
TTATAAAGCATGATTTCAAGAAGCCTTTCGGCAAGTCAGCAGTCGAAATGCAAACTGCTGTCAGAAAAAAGATTTGTATGAAATTCTGCTCTAGAGACAGTATAACATAGCTAGAAAGATAAGGCAACAAAAATTTCACATTTCTGACTATTTTTTCAGAAAATTTTATTCCTATCAATGTTCGGGTGTCAAAAGCCCTGCTTATAAACTTCACTTGGCAGATTTCATTGCAGGGCTTTTGACACCCGAAGCCTATCCAACAAAAAAACGACCGTCCCCAAACAGCCGTTTTTCCATCATTCCTATCTCGAACGCGTTATTATTTTCGCGATTTCCTCAAAACTCATTCCCTTTGTAAAGGTAAACGTGCCTTCTCCTACTTTTCTCGCGTAGCCGTTATCCGACAGATAATCGTTAAACGCGTCAATATCCTGGATAACGCCCGCCTCATAGAGAATACGGGACGCCTTGTCCGCCGAAGTGATATTCTCAAACTCAAGAACGATCTCTTTGGAAGCCGTCGTTGTGGTTTCCTGTTTTGAAGTCGTCTCCTGCGGTTTAGCCGCGGTAGTGCTTTCCGGCTTAGCCGTGGTGCTTTCTTCACGCTTTGAAGTCGTCTCCTGCGGTTTTGCCGTGGTGGTGCTTTCCTCCCGCTTTGAAGTCGTCTCCTGCGGCTTAGCCGTAGTAGTGCTTTCCGGCTTTGCCGTGGTGGCGCTTTCCGGCTCATTTGCAGTCGTCTCCTGCTCTAACATTCCCTCGCCGGATTTTTCTCCCGTCGTTGTTTCCTGCGCGGGACTTTTTGTCGCGACGTCGTCCGGCGTAACTTCTTCCGTTGTACTTCCGTTCGCGTACAGGGACGTTTCCACCATTCCCATCTCACGGGCTTTGGAAATGATTTCCGCGTCCGTCATATTATGGTCTGCCGCCTTAAATGTAACAACAAGGATAATCGTGGTCACGATCATTCCCAGTCCCAAACCTCTAAGATATGATTTTAATTTCATGATCCATTCCCCAGTTATCTATTCTTGTTAAACAAATCAATTACCAGCTTCACTTCGCCCATGCCGAGATTTAACGCCTTGGCGATCTCCAGATTGCTCTTTCCCTGCGCGTATAAAGCAAGGATCTGCTCGTTGCAGTTGGACGCCATCATAGCTTCCGGCTCCGCCTTCGCCATATAGGAATAATCCTCGTTCATGCCTGCCTCGTCCGTGCGTTCCTCCTTCTTATCAAAGAACTGCGGCGTAATAACATTGTCCGGCACACGCTGGCTTTCCTCGTCCTGTGGCTGCGCAAGGACCGCCTTTGTCTTATACACGGCTTTAATGGCGACGTCCATTTCCTTAACCGCCTTCTCCGCCTCTTTTACCAGTTCTTCAAGACCCGCCACATTCTCGTCTACCGCGTTTTTGGACTCTTCCACCTTGGTTTTCGCGTCGTTGATCTCCTTGACCACATTCTTGATCTCTTTGGATTTCTCGTTCAGCATATCGTACATAAAAACGGTTTCATTGTGGTTTTTGTTGATCTCGTTTAATACGGACTCCGCATACTCGTTCATTTCCATGATCTTGGTATTGGAAATCTTATCCAGCGCCGCCTCCGTGGACTCCTCCAGCATGACCATGCGGTCGGTCACGATCTTGTCCACCTGCTCCGCGATCGCCGCCTGCTGCTTTTCGGTCAGCTCCGGCTCAAAATCCATATTCGGCTTCGACGTCTTCTCGTTGTCGTCATTTGTCAAAAGAAAACTTGCCACGAAACAGACAAGTCCTATCACCAGCATTATAATCTCTAATAATGTCATATATTCTTCCTCATTATGGGATAACGGTAATTATCTTATATTTTCATATCAAAGGAACTCTTACCTTTAATTTTGATCGTTCCCGGCTCCTCTTTTTTCTTTTTCTTTTTTCCGTTGCTCGCGAAATACGAATTTTTCCCTTTTTCCCTCGCGTCGTGATCCGTATTCGCTTTGGTCGAATCCGCCTGATGCACAACCTGCTCCGACTGGACGTAAACCTGCTTCTCAATATTCTGGGTTATGGTCGCCTGCTCAACGTCCGGACGCGTCATTTCGTTATGCTTGATCTGGGAAACTTCATTTAATCTCTGCATCATGGTGATATCAATCGGTGAAACAGCCATAATACCCCTCCTTACAGCGGCATACTCTTTATGTCCGCCCCAAATTTAAGGAATTGACAATAGTCAAAACGGTTCTTAATAAACATATAAGTGTCGCCAAACATAAGTTTGGTTCCCGGATACGCGGTTCTTGTTACCTTGATACGCGCGTTGACTTCTTCGTTGACCAGCTGGCTTAACTCGTCAAACTCCTTGCGCTTCGCCGTCAGCGTATGCTCCGTCATGATAAGATTGCGGGTGGATTTCTGGAACATTTCCTGCTTATTCGGCTCCAGTTTTCCGTCCGTCTCCTGCTTTTTGCGCAGTCCGGTAATGAGCTGGTTCAATTTTACCTTGGACTCATTCAGCTCGGTTATCTCATTCTTTAAAGCTTCGACCTGACGCTTGGTAGCAGGATCGACTCCCACTCCCACGACCGTCGCCGTTCCCATTTCGTTTCCGATAAACTTGGCGGTGATCAGCATGGCGGAGCGCACGTCCCCTCCGATGATCAGTCCGTTTTTACCGAGCGCGGTCACGCTGCCTCTTGCCTCAATCTTACTGTGCAGGATCGTATCGGTTTCCAGATTTCCTCCCACGGAAACGGTGCTGACGCTCTCAAGAAATCTGGCTACCAGATTGCCGTTACATTTAAGGACCGCCTTGGACATTCCCTGCACGCCTCGTCCCAGAGTCAGGTTGCCTCCTGCCTCCACGACGGCTCCTTCTACAATGCCCCTCACTTCGATATCCCCGCTTGCCTTCACGGAAAATCCCGCCTGCACGTCGCCCGTCACCACAACGTTTCCGTCATAGTTGATATCGCCTGTGGAGGCGTCCACATTGACAAGCTCCAGCACGTTGGAAACAAATATCTTTCCTCCCTCCAGCGTTACATGTCCGCTTACTTCCGTGAGAAGACTCAGTCCGTCCTCGGAAGGCGCCAGATTCTTTCCGTGTTTAAATACGACTTTTCTCGCGCGCCTCGGCGCAATACTCTTTCCGAACACGTCGGTTCCCGGCGTTCCCTGGATTTCCGGCGTCAGAGTCGCCACACAGTCTCCCGCTTTCACATGGTTTAACGTGTCCAGATCGTGGAAATCAACGCTTCCGTCCTCTTTGATCCTCGGCGTCGCTTTCTTCTCCGCCTCAAAATGGTATGTGATATAACCGTCTACGCCGTCTACCGGCGGAGTCGCCTCGACGATCTCATATTTGGTGAAATATTCTCTCTGCCGGATCAGCTCATTGATCCGCTCCGGCTTGATACCGTACTGGACGCCCAGATTATTCAGATCGCTGATGATCTCCTGCGCCGTCAGCGTACCCGCGCCCACAAACCCCGGATAAAATTCTACTTCCACATGAAGATTATCATTGGAAACCGTGTATTCTCCCAACTCGTTGTTCGGAAGGCACTTTTCCCCTATCTTTATCCGCGCGCTGTCGGTACAGTTCGCAATCTCCGTCTTAATGACCGTCAGATCCTCGGGCGTAATATTAACCTTGTCTATATAACGGATAACCTGCTCCATATCAACGGCAACGCCGCCGTCCTTTGGCGCGTAAATGTTCATGTAAAGGACGTCATCCTGATTTTCAAACTGAAAATATCCATTGACCATACGTCACACACCTTTCTGTTAAGCAAACAAGAGCGCGGCAAAATCGCCAAGCTGCCCCTTCATCTTTTGCAGACCTTTGGTATGTAACTGTGAAACCCGTGATTCTGTCACTTCCAACACTCTGCTGATTTCTTTTAAAGTCATTTCTTCATAATAATATAAAACAATAACGCTTCTTTCTTTTTCCGTCAAAGAATCCAGCGCTTTCGCGATACTTTCCTTTAATTCCTCCCTTTCGACCGCCGTTTCCGGCTGCTCAAAATGCGAATTGGCGGCGGCGTTCATTTTGATTTCGCTTCCCGCCTCGGTAAATTCGTCCAGCGAAACCAGATTGGTAACCATCGCCTGACCCTGCCATGAATTTAACTCGTCCGTGGAAATATCAAGCTCCGCCGCGAGTTCGTCGTCGGTAGCCGCTCTTCCCATCTCCGACTCGATCTTTGACATCGCCGAATCGATCTTTTTCTGCTTCTGGCGCAGAGTCCTCGGGATCCAGTCCATCTTGCGGATCTGGTCTAAGATCGCGCCGCGGATACGAAGACTGGCATACGTCTCAAACTTTACGTTCTTACCGTAATCAAACT
>JAMPBI010000237.1 GCA_023666775.1 Alistipes sp.
GTATACAACAGATGACAATGCCGGGAAATTTACAATTGATGATTTGCCTTACGGAATATATAAATTTCGTGAATTTCAAATACCAAGTGAGTATGAAACTCCTAATAATCCTGATACAATCGTTGTTTTAAAAAGTCCGTCGGAAGAAGTGATTGTACGCAATCAGAAACACAAAGACTATGTCGCGAAGATTAAATTTTCAAAGGTTGATCAAGATGGAAATGGTTTACAGGGAGCCGAATTTAATCTGTATCAGTATGAAAATAGCGAGGATCCAAATAGTGATAAAATATATATTACAAACGGAACTTCAAATGAAAAAGGTGAGGTAACTTTTAATACAAGTGTTCCGTATGATCCTGATAATGGTACAAAATTTCAAATTGTTGAAACGAAAGCTCCTAAAAATTACAAGGAGAATAATAAAGCAATTGATATAATTCTAAATAGCACGACCGTTAAAGATGGAGAATATGCACCGGATAAAGATGAACAATTGAATTTGACGTCTGATTATGTTAGTGTAAAAGATGGCGTATTACAAGTTTCCAATGAATTAATTCAGGTAAATGTAACTGTTCATAAAGTAAGCGAAAAGGGTAATGTTAAGGAACCATTATCCGAGGTAACGTTTACTTTACTTGATAAGGACGGTAAAGGTCTTTTAGATGATGAAGGAAATCCATATACCGGGGAAACCGATAAAAACGGTAATTTAACGTTTAAAATACCTTACGGAGAATATATTCTGAAAGAAACCCAACCGAAGTATCATTTTCTTGACGGAGACGGAGAAATCAGACTGTATCTGAATGACAGCACGGTTGAAAAGAACGCTGATGGAACCTATAAGTTAAATGCTGATGGAACCTATAATTTAAAAACCGTTGAAATTACAAATGAGCGGCAGACAATTTCTATCAGTAAAAAAGATTCGGTTACAAAGAAGGGTATAACCGGTGCGAAATTAAAATTAACGTCAGAAGATAAAAATGTGACAGGATATGCAGCATGGGAAAGTAGTGAAAATAACCCGGAAACGTTTTATCTCGGCGGTATAACCGATTTTGAAAATGATATTCTTGCACCGGGAACATATACGCTGGAAGAAACTGAACACCCGATAAACTATTTGTCTTCTGATCCGATTTCATTTGAGATTACGGAAGAAGGCAAAATTGTAGTCGATGGTGAAGATAGCGGCACTCAGTTGGTTATGTATGATGAACCTTGCGGCAATATTACAGTTACCAAAATCAGCACAATGAGTGATATTAATGGTGATAAAATAACGTTGTCCGGCGCGGAATTTGAATTGTGGAAGGAGACGGAAGATAGTACAGGAAAAATAAAACAAGTACAGGTGACAGATAAGGAAGGAAATCCGGTAACCGGAAAAACAAATACCCAAGGTATTGTTACATTTTCCTCCCTGCCATACGGAACTTATATTTTAAAAGAAACCAAAGCGCCAAGCGGTTTTATTAAAAGAGAAGATGATATCCGTATAACCGTTGATAAAGATGTTGTAGGGGATATTATTGTCGCAAATACACCGCAGACAAAGAACGCGGACATTTGTATTGAAAAAACAGTAATTGACATTGACGCTATAGCGCAGGGGCTGGAATTTGAATTTTCATTATACAAAGAAGGGAACTTTGCCACCCCGATTTTAGTCCAAAAAACGGGAAAGACGGATTGTACAGCTACATTTCAAAATATTCCTTTTGGGACATACTATATCCGTGAGATGGGCGCGTCCGAAGGATATTCGTCCGATCCGGTCAGTGTAACATGTAATGGTGATAAACTTGAATTATATGAACCGGAAGACAATAAGGACGAACCAAAGTTTTATAAGATAACGCTTAGTGATGAAAATGTCGTCAAAGATGATTCTAAGCCTAATGATAATCCTACAATCACGATTTCTGTTGTAGATGAAAAGGCAAAGGGAAAATTAAATATTACCAAAGTCGAGCTGGGAACGCCAAAACCAATCGAGGGTGTTCGCTTTACTTTATCAAGGAAAGGCGAGAACGATGTTTTAGGCACTTACGAAACCGATAAGGACGGAAAATTGATCGCCCTTGACGGAAAAGAAAAATTGGAAGACCAGCTATGGGAATATGGCGATTATGTTTTAACGGAATTGGATACCGATCAAGCAAGCGGCTATACGTTTCCGGTAAACTATGAATTTCCAACCGGTGAAAATACAACGGAGGTTACCATTAACCGGAAAGAAATTGAAGTAGAGATTTCCAATAAACCAAAAGAGGGAAGTTTCACGATTAAGAAACTGGACTTTGAGGATCCGGCAAGCGATAGCGACGCGGAGGCAATAGAGAGTGCAATAGGGTTGAGAGGAGCGCGATATTATCTTTATGATGTTTCAGCCGAACTGATTAATCCGGAAAACGGAGAATTAAACAGGGAACCGACCGAAGCAGAGCGCATTTGGGTAGCTACGGGAACAACGACAGGGGAAAAAGGTACATATCAGTTTAATCACATACCATATGGAACGTATTATCTGAAAGAGGAGATAGCGCCTCTTGATTATGCGGTTAGTTCCGAGTATAAGAGAATTGTAATCTCAGATGACTCGAATGATCCTGACAATTATAAGGATAATACAGCGCCTGTCCGTGACAGAAAACTTACAGCCACGCTTACGGTTCAAAAGGTTGACGCGCTTACCGATACGGTTTTGGCAGACGCGGAATTTACTTTAAAAGACGATAATGGTTATCTGGTTAAAACCGATGAGGAAGGTAAGTATGTGGAAGCGGTTAAAGATACCGATGAAAACAGGGCAGCCGACGGAATCAAACGGACAACGAATGCGGACGGACAGATTATATACAGTGAGCTTCCATATGGAAATTATGTGCTGACGGAAGAAAAAGCACCGGTAAGCTATAAGATCACGCAAAAGGATCACCCTATCAATATCAATACGCCGGAACCGGATCCGGTTGTTGTGAAAAATGAAAATGTGATGTTCCAGGTCAGCAAGAGGATTAAAAGGGGCGGTGTCAGCGATCTTGAAGGCGCGACATTACAACTTTTAGACAGTAATGATAAAGTTGTACCTCTTCCGGATAAAAACGGAGAATTACAGGAAACATGGACGACTTCCAGTACGGAGCCGAAACGTATTTCAATCGGCGAAGGTGAGGGAAAGGTCAAACCGGGAACATATACGCTTAAAGAGGTTCAAGCCCCGGATAAGTATGCTACCGCATATGAACTGGAATTTTCGGTGAATGGCGAAGGACAGCTGATAGCTACAGGTGAAGGTTTCCCTCTTGGAAAAGATGGAAAACCGGAGGGAGAAATCATTCTCGAAAATGTTCTGGTAATGTATGATGACGTGGAAAGTGCCATAGCGCCGAAACTGGTTAAAATCAGTAAAGCCTCCATGGACGGTATTATGCTTGATGGAGCAGAACTTACAATATTAACTTATGATGAAAAAACAACCGTCGTTCCGTTATGGGAAACATCAAAAACGGAACCATATACGCTCAGGGTTGGAACAGAAGTTGATGAATCCGATAGTGTTTTGCTGATGTACAACGAAGTTTACCGATTAAGAGAGGAAACGGCGCCGGAAGGTTTTAAGAAGGCAGAAGAAGATATCGTCTTTAAGATCAACTTTGACGGGCAATTTGAGATCATAAGCGGTGTGAAGGAAAGCAGCTTATATAAGGTACTTTCCGATGGAAATACACATTTAACCATGCTTGACGCCGTAGAAGGGGACTATCAGATCTTTATCAGCAAAAAAGCGGTCGGAGGAACGGAAGAACTGGGAGGAACAGACGAAGAACCGGGTAAACAGGCGACTCTCCAGATCACAGATGTAACGGGTGAAGTTCTTGAACAGTGGCAGACCGGAACCGAACCACAAGTTATTGAAGTCGGCGGCAACGCAAAATTACAGTTGCAAAATACTTACTGGTTAGAGGAAATCAAAGCGCCAAACGGTTATACCGAAACTACCCGAATCTCATTCCGAGTTAATTCTGACGGAAAGATTGAGTCGGCAGGAGAAGTATCGTCCGATAGGACCATGTTGACCATACGGGACAATATTGACGAAGACAATCTTATTTACATCAGCAAAATGGCAATCGGCGGAACAAATGAACTTCCGGGAGCGCATTTTAACATTCTCATGAGTAATCCGGACGGTACGGACGGAGCGGTTGTGATTGAAGATTTGACTTCCGGCGAACAGAAAAACAGCATTTCCGTGGGTGACGGAGAGAATTATCAGCTACAGTTCAACCAGGTTTATATTTTACGGG
>JAMPBI010000238.1 GCA_023666775.1 Alistipes sp.
TTCGATATGCAGATGAACAAGATTTTGATATATTGAAAAAATATGATAAACATATTGGGGCAGCCGAATTGCAAAAAAGCATAGCTGATAAAAAAGTGTTAATCATGTTCAATGATGCATTTAATGGGTGGCTGCGGTACAATTTATTTTGGGATAGTATACCGTTTATGAATATGCTGTATTTACTCGAAGATTTCAGAGGAAAGGGATATGGCAGACAATTAGTTGATTTCTGGGAAAGGGAAATGCAAAGCAGACAATACAAAATTGTAATGACTTCAACACAATCAGACGAACAGGCACAATTCTTTTACCGGAGAATCGGATATGTTGATTGCGGCGCTTTACTGCTGCCCAATGAGCCGCTGGAAATAATTTTGTCAAAGAGTTTGGCTTAATGGTAACTTTGTGTCTATAGGACAGCGAATAGGAACACTTTTCCGAAAAGGGATTAATTTTAATGACAATCGACCACATAGGTTCCATACTGTTTCCGGATATCATGTGGCTGAGATACATAGGAAGATTATCGGCTCCGATATTTGTTTTTTGTGTAACGGAAGCAATGCGGCATACGAAAGATCAAAAGAAATATCTTATAAAATTATTTGGATTTTCTTTAATAACGACGTTTCTTTTTTATGCGGCAATGCTGGTTAATTTTTGTATGACAGGTATAATGTATCCGATTAACTCAAATGTAACCGGATTATTATTTCAAGGTGCGCTGCTTATTTATATCATAGAAGCGGTAAGGAAGAAGAAGGATAAGTGGCAGTTACAACTTGTGCTATATATTATTTATCAGCTTGTGATGAGGGTGTTATATATCCCGATTGCTCAACACAGTTTTGGATATGAAATCTGGTTAGAGGGTCCGTTAAGCAGTATTTATTCCGGCGGGGTTTTGTGGATTGCATTGTTTCTTGTCTTTTATTACTCAAAGGAAAAGACAGCGATTAATTATATCATTTATTGTGTGCTAGTCTCGTTTGTCAGAGCAACTGTGCTATTTGCAAAAATCGGAGTGAGATTACAGTTTTACGGAAGTAAGTATGGACTAAAAATAATATCCGATGTGTATCAATTTGTTTTTGGAGGTATTTTAGGGTTAAATACCACAGTTCCGGTTAATCATAGTTCAAACTGTCAGTGGCTGATGGTATTTTCGGTCATATTTATCATGCTTTACAATGGACAGTACGGCAAGGGAATGAAGAAGTTATTTTATGTATATTATCCGTTACATATGATTGTTTTATATTTTCTGGGATTGGCTTTATAAGATGATGTCGGAAAGAGTTTTACATAGCAGGGAACAAAACTGTGGTGTGAAACTCTTTTTATGATTTAATACATTTGTTACAATAATCTCCTGTCTATGGCGGAATTGACTTTTTCTGCCTGCAACATTATAATCATAACAAGAATTGCCTCAAAAGTAAGGAGTTGTAGATATGAAAACAGGTGTTATAGATGTAGGCGGAGGGTTTCGCGGCATTTATGCCACGGGAGTGCTGGATTACTGCCAGGACAATGCGGTTACGTTTGATCTGGGGATAGGGATATCCGCGGGCAGCGCGAATTTAGCCTCGTTTGCCGCTTGTCAGCGTGGTCGGAATTATGTGTTTTATACGGAATATGCCTTCCGTAAACAATATGCAAGCCTGCGGAACTTTCTTTTCAGAAAATCTTATATTGATATGGAATATGTTTACAGTACGTTAAGCAATCATGACGGTGAAAATCCGTTGGATTATAAGGCGCTGGCGGATAATCCCATGGAAATCTGCGTGATTGCTACCGAAGCCGAAACAGGTAAGCCGCATTATTTTTTCAAAGAGAATTTGTCACAGGACAACTACGACCTGTTCAAAGCGTCGTCCTCCATTCCGTTTGTCTGCAAACCGTATCTTATAGACGGAAGGCTGTATTATGACGGAGCCTTGGGAGATCCCATTCCCGTGCAAAAAGCGTTTGAGCTTGGCTGCGATAAGGTGGTTTTGATTTTGACAAAACCCGCGGATAAGCCGAGAGAAGTCGGACACGACGCGAAACTTGCCGCCCGTATTCAAAAGAAGTATCCGCTGGCAGCAGAGCAGCTTCGTCTGCGGGCGGAGCATTACAACAACGGTGTCGCTTTGGCGCGGTCTTATGCGGATCAGGGAAAACTTTTGATCGTATCTCCCGAAAATACTTTTGGCGTGGACACGCTTCACAAAGATAAGGAGTCGCTGGACAAACTGTATGAATTGGGGAAACGTGACGGTGAGATGATTAAAGAGTTTTTAAGATTTTAAATCGGAGGTAATATTTTGAAACTGGATATAATCGGTTCACCTGCCAGCGGCAAAACTACTTTAGCGAGAGAAATATCGGAAAAATATCGGATCCCATTTTATGAAAAAGATAATATTGTATGGGAGCGTACCCCGAACGGGGATAAAAAAAGAAGTCCGGAGGAGAGAGATCGAATTTTTAGGGAAATTATAGAAGGTGAGAATTGGATTGTCGAAGGTTCACCCAGAAAATGTCTGAAGGAAAGTTTCGCATATAGCGATTATATTATTTTACTTGACGTCAATACATGCACCAGACTCTTCCGGGTATTCAGACGTTGGATAAGGCAAAGAGCAGGAAAGGAAAAATACAATTCCAAACCGACTTTTAAATTTCTTTATTATAATATTAAGTGGATATTTGAATTTAATGCGGAGCGAAAAAAGATAACCGGATATTTATCGGAATATGGGACAAAATATAGAACCTTTTATCGCTCCAAACAGGTAATGCGATTTATTGAAAAAATGTATTATCAACAAAGCGAAAGCTGCGGAGGTATTTCGATATGCACAGAACAGAGAATATAGAACGGACGGTATTATTTTTTGATTTAGACGGCACTTTGCTGAGAGACGATAAAACGCTATCCCGATATACTTTGGAAGTTGTTTCCAAATGTAAAGAGCAAGGCTTCTTAATTGGCATTTCTACATCCAGAGGCGAGTTAAACTGTCTGAAATTTTTAGGGGAACTGAAGCCGGACATTCTGATATCCAGTGGCGGGGCATTGGTACGGGCAGCCGGAAAAACGATCTACGCCTCTTCTTTTTCAGCGGCGGAAACAAAAAAATTTATTGAGACAGCGAGAACTATATGCGGCTTGGATTGTGAAATTACGGTAGACACATTCGACGCGCATTATTGGAATTATAAGATTGATCCGAAAGAACAGGATAAAAGTTGGGGCGACAGCATTTATACGGATTTTTCGGATTTTAACCGCGAGGCTTTGAAAATATGTGTTGAAATACCAAAATCCGGCTTGGCGCAGAAATTAAGCGAATGTTTTTCGGAACTGGACAGCCAGCGCTTTTCCGACGGCGACTGGTACAAATTTACGAAAAGCGGGAGTACAAAGGAAAAGGCAGTTATGGCAGTATGTGAGGAATACCATATAGACGTGTCGGAAGTCATTGCTTTTGGAGATGATTATGCAGATATAGGTATGTTGAAACTGTGTGGTATTGGCGTAGCGATGGGGAATGCCATACAAGAGGCAAAAGATGTTGCCGATTCCATAACACTTTCAAATGAGGAAGATGGCGTAGCCGTTTGGTTGGAAAAATGCATCCTGACAAAGCATGCCCTAAAACAAAAAGATAAATCATTTTTATGAGAAACTGCTTTTGCTTAAAGATATGATGAATACTAATTGTGCAAAAAGCATTGCCGGAAAGCGGGATAAATATATGCATGAGTTTTTAAAGGAATTTCAAGACGAATGGAACGTACAGTAGGAAGGAGTGAGGGTGTGGAAAAAGAAAATTTTGATTTGTATTTCGCAATGCAAAATTTGAATCGGGCAACGATAAAATATGCCGCTGGCACGATTCAAGTCGGAATGCGTTTACCGGAGATTAAGGCATTGTGTGAGGAGTATTTGCTGAAAAATGGCGCGGATTCATTTTGGTATTGGAATGTTGGCGCGTTTATTTTTGCAGGAGATGAAACTACGATTTCCGTATCGGGTAAAGATTACAAAGCAACGGATAGAACCATACAGGAAAATGATATTATTACAATTGATTTAAGTCCTCAAAAGAATAATATTTGGGGAGATTATGCAAGAACGCTTGTATTTGAAAATGGCATATTATGTAGTGAAACCGACAAAATCAAAAATGACGAGTGGCGAAACGGCTTGCAGATGGAGGAATATTTGCATAAAACTTTAATTGATGTGG
>JAMPBI010000239.1 GCA_023666775.1 Alistipes sp.
GCAGAGCAGCTGATTTGTAATCAGCAGGTTATCGGTTCAAGTCCGATTGTCGGCTCTCATATTTATATAAGTTTTGCGTATAACACGAGTTATATGGTGAAAAATATATGATATGTTAAAAAAGAGTTGATTTTAAAAATTAACATCATGGATGGATTCCCGAGTGGCCAAAGGGGGCAGACTGTAAATCTGTTGCGACACGCTTCGGTGGTTCGAATCCACCTCCATCCACTTTCTACTTAAGAAAAATATTGGTAATATTAACGCGGGGTGGAGCAGTTCGGAAGCTCGTCGGGCTCATAACCCGAAGGTCGTAGGTTCAAATCCTGCCCCCGCTACTCTAACTTAATATAAGTTAAATGCCCAGATAGCTCAGTCGGTAGAGCAGGGGACTGAAAATCCCCGTGTCACTGGTTCGATTCCGGTTCTGGGCACTTATTGTAAGAATCCGAAGGTAAGTTAAGGCTTTCGGTTTTTTATTTTTAAAGCAGCAAGGAGGCAGTTATGGATATACAGATAATAGTAAACGTAATGATAAAATTGTTTTTGATCATGGCATTGGGCTATCTGCTTGCAAAAGTTGACATTATCGATAAACAGACAAATACAAAACTATCGGGATTGATTACGAAAGTAACATGTCCGTTTTTAATTCTTTCGTCCGTTTTATCATCGTCGCCGGATAACAGACTTGGTGTATTTTATGTAATACTTGCCGGAATTGCGATGTATCTTGTTTTTATGGTGTTTGGCAAAGCAATTTGTTTTCTGTTACGGTTTCCGAAACAGGACAGACCGCTTTACGAATGTATGCTTGTTTTTTCAAACAACGCTTTTATGGGATATCCTGTGGTTCAGTCCATTTTGGGAACGGAAGCCATATTTTATACGGCAATGATACATTTCGCCTTTAACATTTTTATCTACTCTTATGGAATTATGAGTATCGAGAAATGTAGTGGAAAAGAGGGGAATGTAAAGTTTCAATTTAAAAAGCTGATTAATCCGGGATTTATTTTAACGCTGGCGGCGCTTTTGGTTTTTCTATCGGGGATCCGCTCGGACGGGGTAATATACGAGACTGTTAATATGATAGGAAATGTTACTTCTCCGTTGTCCATGCTGGTATTGGGCTCGTCGCTTGCCATGTTTCCGCTGAAAGAAAGTATTACGGATTGGAGAAGTTATGTTTTCTCGGCGGTAAGGCTGTTTGTAATGCCGGTGGTTACATTTGCGATATGCCGGCTGCTTGGGGTAAGTGATTTTTATACGACAATTCTTACAATAACGAACGGTATGCCTGTGGCTTCTTTAATCTTAATGCTTGGAAATCAGGCGGGAGTAGATACGAGGATAATAATCCGCAATATTTTCGTTACGACGGTTCTGTCTACCGTGACCGTTCCGATTGTGGCGGCATTATTGTTTTAAGCGGAAACGGTTGTTTTATGGGAAAAAAGATACTATAATACATTTATAGGATTTTAATTTTTTGGGAGAGAATAAATGAGATTAACAAGAAAGCAAAAAAGATGGATCAGAGAGCATAAGGGGCTTATTAATCTGATAAGATTTGTTGTAATTTTGGCGGTAGCGGCATTATTGTATTTTGTCGCGACTTTGTTTAATGACAGTTTAAAGCCGGGTAATCTGTTTGGGAAAAAGGAACCGGCGGGAATACAGGAGCCGTCCGGTGGAGATATGCAGAATACGGATAGTACAGAGAGTAAATATGTGAGTTCGCCTGTGGTTCTTGACGAACCGGAAACGGAACTCAGTGATGTAGAGAAGGCGGCATTGGAATATACGCCGGATCCGGAGCAGAAAAAGCCGTATCTGATCCGGGTAAACCGCGCGGCAAATTGTGTGACGGTTTATGGGATTGACGAAAGCGGATTTTATTCCATTCCGGTAAGGGCTATGGTCTGTTCAACGGGAAAAAGCGTTGGCGATACGCCTGTTGGAAACGGCGCGATTACGGATAAGTATGTATTTCACCCTATGGTAGACGGTACATACGGGCAGTATGCGGTTCGGTTTATGAGCGGCGGGATTTTATTCCATTCCGTTCCTTATTACACGCAGGAAAAGGATAATCTGGAAACAGACCAGTTTAATCTGCTGGGGCAGGTGGCTTCTCTTGGCTGTGTGCGGCTTTGCGTAAGGGACGCTCTGTGGATATATGAGAATTGTCCTGAAGGAACGGACGTCATCGTATATGATGACGCGGCAGACCCGGGACCGCTGGGTAAACCGGAGATGATAAATATTCCGATAAACAGCCAGTTTGCTGGGTGGGATCCGACGGATCCCGATACGTTAAATCCGTGGCATCAATATTCGGCAATGATTTCGGGCGCAAAGGATACGACCATTCCGGCGGGAGGAAGCTACGACCCGCGAAGCGGAGTTACGGCGGTCGATACCTGCGGCAATGATATTACGGACAGAATGAAATTATCGGGGACTTATGATACGGGGCTTCCGGGAACATATAATATTACCTATTCCGTGACCGATCTGATAGGAAGTTCGGCAACGCAGACGGTTACATTGACTGTAACCGATACCGAATAAAGAAATAAATGGGGCTTTATGAGCCCCTTTACCATTCTAAAGTCACGTCGATCTGAGGATATTCTTTTTTAAATAAGCGCTTTCGTTCCACATAAACATTTTCGGTGATCGTTACATTTTTAAAAGAATAAGTTTTCTTGCTGAATTCCTCGTAAAGATAATCGACCAGATCGTCGATTTCTTCGGGATTACGTTTTAAATATTCGCGGATCGGGATATAGACATTATAAGGCATGGCATGTTCTTTGGGAATTCCGCCGCCTAAGTGGGCAGAATAAGTGTGTTCTCCGCGCCGCTCTGCTTTATAGTATTCATGCTTTGCAAAGTCAATAAAGGTGTAAACCTCAGGAAGAATAGCCTCTAATTTCATATAAAAACCCCGTCTATCGTAATCTTAACATAAGTATATCGTGTTCTTGCAAATATTTCAACAATTTACGACATAAAATCTAAAAATTTACGATGGGAAAATATTTTGTTACAATAGTTAGTAGTTGTTTTAAGGAGTAAACGTTTCATGGAGACTTTATATAATAAATTAGACCAATATGCCGGGGAGGATCATATTCCGTTTCATATGCCGGGTCATAAAAGAAATGCCGAAAAATTCGGAATGGGCGGCGAGCTGGCAAGAGATATAACCGAGATAGACGGATTTGACGATTTACATCAGCCCCGGGGGATCCTTCGGCAAATAGAAGAAAAAGCGTCGGAAATTTACGGGACAAAAAATAGTTTTTATCTTGTCAACGGGAGTTCCGGCGGCATTTTAACGGCGGTCAGCGCGGCTAAAGGATTGGATAAAAAGATCGTCATGGCAAGAAACAGTCATAAGTCCGTGTATAACGGCGTAAGTATAAATCATTTGACGCCGTATTATATATATCCGGAGGTTTTGGATTATGGTATTATGGGAGAGATTACGGCGGAACAGGTGGAACAGGCATTGACGGAGACGGGCGCGGGGGTCGTTTTGATCACGTCGCCCACATATGAGGGCGTTGTCAGCGATGTTGAAAAGATTGCCCGGATATGCCATGAAAAGAATGCGGTATTCATTGTTGACGAAGCGCACGGGGCGCATTTTGCGTTTCATGCGGATTTTCCGAAAAATGCGGTAGAGTGCGGGGCGGATATTGTTATTGAGAGCCTGCATAAGACGCTTCCGTGCTACACCCAGACGGCGATCCTTCATGTCAACAGCGAAAGGATCAGCCCGGAGAAAATAAAACGGTATTATTCCATTTACCAGACCAGCAGTCCGTCATATTTGTTTATGGCAGGTATGGATCAGTGTATTGATTATATGGTAAGCGGGAAGGGAAAGAAGGAAAATCAGATTTATATTGAAGAAGTTAAGAAACTGAGGGAAAAGCTAAAAACACTTAAAAATATAAAGTTGTTTGACGGAAAAACTTTTGATTATGATTTTTCCAAGATTGTTTTGTGTTGCAGGGGGAGAGGAGCCTATTTATATGAGGAGCTGCTTAGAGGATATCATATACAGTTGGAGATGGCGGCAGCCGATTATGTGATCGCGATGACGTCCATAGGAGACAAAGCGGAGTGGTATGGAAAATTTTATGACGCGCTTGCCGAAATTGATAATAAATTATATGATCAAAGTTATATAAGTAGTGTCA
>JAMPBI010000023.1 GCA_023666775.1 Alistipes sp.
CAGCGGTCAGCTTATTTATAATATCACTTCCATTTTAGGAAGTCAACATCTTTTTCCCAAAATTTTTTATAAAATACCAAAAAAATTCAAAGAAGTTTTCTAATGAAATTCCATACCAAAAGCCCTGCAATGAAATCCGTATAGCAGATTGCACAGAAGGACGCCGCCAAGTGAAGTTTATAAGCAGGACCCTGGACACCCGCGACCCTAATGAAAAAACTTCAAAATTTCTATCCATAATACAATACAACTAAGTCCCACTATCACAAATACAATACACAACAAAAATAATGTGCCTTTTGGATATTCCAACCAATAATCCAACCTGTCACACGATTGGTACAACATTAATTCCTATATTTCAAACTCCACCTGATAAACATCATCGATCAAAATATAATTACACTCAAATTTTTTGCACATTTCAAAATTATATGTATTATCCTTGATCAAGGATATTTTCGTGCATGATGAATCATCAAACCGTTTTTCGATGACATTGGCAAACGATTTGATATCGTCAAAATGCTCCTCAATATATTTCTTTGTCATCACAAGACAAACATACTTCATTTCATGAAGATACATATCCTCAAAATCCTTTTTCCAGTCAAAAGGAATATAAATTCCCTCAATTATAAGGTTCTGACGATTTTCTATGGCGGTTTTTATGATTTCACGGACAATCGGCCATAAATATCCCACCAGTTCGCCGTCATCTTCCGGGGTCAGTTTCGTATTGCCGCTTCTGATCAGTCCCATCTTCAATAAATCAATCGATAAACAGGAATACCTATATTTATTTAACAGTTTTTGTGCCAATACCGTCTTTCCCGCATGAGAAGCTCCCGCAATTAATATGATCATTTTGAATTATTCTCCTAACCTTTATTCTGATATCACAAAGATAACAGATCCGTTACGCTTCTCACTCCGGTCAACTGGATCTTATCACTCATCTTATCCAGGTTCTTCATACACACGGCAGGTACGATACATCTTTCAAATCCAAGTTTTACGGCTTCCGCAACCCGGGCTTCCGCCTGACTTACACCGCGGATCTCTCCGGATAATCCCACTTCGCCAAACGCAATTGTTTTACTTCCGATTTCCCTATTTTTATAATTTGATAAAATCGCCAAAATAATCCCTAAATCCAACGCCGGTTCATTAATCCTCAGACCGCCCGCGATATTGATATAAGCGTCGCATTCCGACAAACGGAGGCCAAGACGTTTTTCAATGACTGCCATCAGCAGATTAACACGATTCGGATCCGTACCAACCGCGGTTCTTCTCGGAAGATTAAAATTGGTCCTGCACACAAGTGCCTGTATTTCTACCAGAAGCGGTCTTGTACCTTCAATCAGACAAACAACAACCGATCCCGGCGCGTCCTCCGGTCTTCCGCTAAGCATATACTCCGACGCGTTGAGTACCTCAACAAGCCCCTCTTCCCGCATTTCAAAAACACCGATTTCATTTGTAGAGCCGAAACGGTTTTTTACCGAACGCAGAATACGGTACGCCGCCTGCCGGTCCCCCTCAAAATATAAAACCGTATCCACCATATGCTCTAAAACCCTCGGACCCGCAACGACGCCTTCCTTTGTGACATGACCCACAATAAATATCGATATCCCAAGCCCCTTTGCCAACTGCATTAAAATCGACGTGGATTCCCTGACCTGACTGACGCTGCCCGGAGCCGAACCTATTTCCTCGCGGTACATCGTCTGAATAGAATCGATGATCACAACCTCCGGTATATATTTTCTGAGAGCCGCCTCAATATTGTCCAGATTGGTTTCGCACAAAAGCGATAACTTGTCTGTAAATTCTCCGATACGTTCCGCCCGGAGCTTTATCTGTTTTAAGGATTCCTCTCCCGAAATATACAACACCTTATGATCATCCGCCGCAAGATATCTGCACATTTGTATTAAAAGAGTTGACTTACCAATACCCGGGTCGCCTCCCACAAGAACAAGCGAGCCTTTGATAATCCCGCCTCCCAGAACCCTGTCCAGTTCACCGATCCCCGTTGACATTCTGTCCTCTTTTTCAATGGAAATCTCAGACAGGGTAACCGGCGCTTCTACCGTCTGCGATATCGTTTTTTTCTTTCCGGAAGGATCCTTAACCACCGGTTCCTCTACAAATGTATTCCATTCTTTACATGCCGGACATTGTCCGAACCATTTTGCCGATTCGTAACCACATTCTTTACAAAAAAATACGCTGCTTTTTGCCTTTGCCAAAACCTGTTCCTCCATATTATTTTATAGAAAAATCTATCCGATAAAAGAAGGCATATGCCTCTCGCATATGCCTTACCGTCCACAAGCCGCTGCCTGTCAAATGAAAGTTCTGTCATATCGATTAAAGTTTTTCCACCTTCACATCGGCACATTTACCTTCACCCAGTTCAACGCTTAAAACAAGTTTCCCACCGAGATTGGTTCGGATCGCACCGGTTTCCGCAGAATCAATACTCACTTTATACGCCGTCTCCGGTTCAAGTTCCAGTGTGATCTGTGCGTCTTCGCTGCCCTCAACCTGAAACGCGACGCCCGTATCCGTAACCGACAGATTATTGACCGCCGTTCCCGGAACCGACTCATACACAAACATTCCGTTCCGTTCTAATTTGGTAATTTCCTTAAAAGTCTTTACCTTATATAAATCACCGTTATGCTCGAAATCGGATAACTTGGACTTGGTATCCAGTAAATAATTACCAAAACTAACTGTTCCATCTGATTCTGAACGAATCAACTCATTAACAACTGCCATCGATATATGTCCTCCTGGGTTTATTTTACTTCCGATTAGCTGTAAATTAGTATAGTTATATCATACTATAAATTATGACTTTTTTCTACTATTTTTAACATTTTTCACAAAAAAGTCAATTTTGCCGTCAACGCATGTAACCTCCACTTCCGTAATGCCCGTTTTCTTCTGTTTTATTGAACCGTCAAGGATCTTTTCCGCAAGCGCGTCCTCAACTTTACTCTGGATAGTACGTCTGAGAGGCCTCGCTCCGTATTTCTCATCATATCCTTCGTTGATGATAAACTTCTTCGCTTCCTCGTCCAAAGTAATGGATATTTTCATTCGGTCCACGAGATGTTTATTGATCGTGCGGATCATAATATCCGCGATCTGTCCCATATGTTCCTTATTCAGCATATGGAAAACAATGATCTCATCAATTCTGTTGATAAATTCCGGACGGAAAATCCTTTTCACCTCGTCCATAACCTTACTCTTCATCGCCTCGTGATTCTGCTTTTCGTCAGAAATACCGGCAAAGCCCAACGTCTTAGGTGAAACAATATTCTGCGCTCCCGCATTGGAAGTCATGATGATAACCGTATTCTTAAAATCGACGACGCGTCCGGTCGAATCCGTAATATGTCCGTCGTCCAGAACCTGAAGCAGGATATTAAATACGTCCGGATGAGCCTTCTCAATTTCGTCAAACAAAATTACCGCGTATGGATTGCGACGGACCTTCTCACTTAAATGGCCGCCCTCGTCGTAACCCACATATCCCGGCGGAGAACCGATCAGTTTGGAAACGCTGTGCTTCTCCATATACTCCGACATATCCACACGGATCAACGAAGTCTCGCTGCCAAACATCGCATCTGCCAACGCCTTGGAAAGTTCCGTCTTTCCCACGCCCGTAGGACCGAGAAACAGAAACGAACCGATCGGACGTTTCGGATCTTTTAATCCAACCCTTCCCCTCCGCATTGCTTTGGCAACAGCCGTAACCGCCTCTTCCTGACCGATGACGCGTTCATGAAGAATACTCTCCAGCTTCATAAGCCGCTCCGATTCCTCCATTGCCAGTTTCTTAACCGGTATCTTCGTCCATATGGATACCACGTCCGCAATATCTTCTTCCGTCACAACAACGTCACTCTGCTGCTTATCTTCTCTCCATTTTTCAAGAAGCTCATCGAGACGCTCCTTCTTTTTCTGCTGTTTACGCTTGATCTCTCCCGCAAGTTCATACGCTTCATTCTTAATGGCTTCTTCCTTCCGGTCGTTCATGTCCTCAATATCTTTTTCCAGCTTCTTGATATTGTCCGGTTTTTCATATGTTCCCAGTTTTGCCTTGGAAGCCGCCTCGTCCATCAGGTCGATCGCCTTATCCGGCAGGAAACGGTCGTTAATATACCGGATCGACATATTGACCGCCGCTTCCACTGCCGCGTCAGATATGGCCAGTTCGTGGTGTTCTTCGTATTTGCCGCGCAGACCTTTTAAAATAAGAATTGTTTCTTCTTTTGAAGGTTCTTCGACGCGGACCGGCTGAAATCTTCTTTCCAGCGCCGCGTCCTTCTCAACATACTTCCGGTATTCCTCCAGCGTTGTCGCGCCGATCAACTGGATCTCTCCTCTGGAAAGCGACGGCTTCAAAATATTGGACGCGTCCATAGCGCCTTCCGCGCCGCCGGCCCCGATAACCGTGTGAAGCTCATCAAGAAACAAAAGCACGTTTCCCGCATTTCTCACTTCCGAAATAACCCGCTTGATCCGCTCCTCAAATTCACCGCGATACTTGGAACCTGCGACCATTCCCGATAAATCCAGCGTTACGACCCGCTTATCCATGATCACGTCGGGAACGTTCCCCTCCGCGATACGAAGCGCCAGACCCTCCGCAATGGCAGTCTTACCTACCCCCGGTTCACCAATGAGACAGGGATTGTTCTTCGTCCTTCTGGAAAGAATTTGAATCACACGCTGAATTTCGTCGCCACGGCCGATAACCGGGTCCAATTTACCCTCTCTGGCATATTCCGTCAGATCGCGGCTGTATTGCTCCAGAGTAGGCGTTGCCGACCTGTTTCTGCCCGCGCGCGGTTTCCCGTTCTGAAAATCTTCTTTATAAATATTACCGTCTTCTCCCATTGCCACAAGCAGATCGATGTACAATTTCTGGATATTTACACCGATCCCGTTTAACAGACGGGACGCGACACAGTCATATTCCTTAATGATCGCGATTAAAATATGCTCCGTCCCGATCAGCTTTGATTTGAAACGCACCGCTTCCTTCGACGCCCCAAGCAGCACTCTCTTTGCCCTCGGAGTATGCATCTCCGGATCCGCGACATTGACCGCCGATTCCGGAACGATCAGCTGCTCAACCAGTTCTTCAAGTTTTGCCTGCTCCACGCCATGATTATTTAAAACAGACGCCGCCACATTGTCCCCGGCGTCCAGAAGTCCGATCAGGATATGCTCCGTTCCCACATATCCGTGTCCAAACTCTTTTGCTATCACCGCAGCCCTTCTTAATGCTTCATCTGCCTTTCCTGTAAACCTGTCCTGCATTTTATAAATTCCTTTCCACTAATTGATCATCGGCAGATTTTCTCTGATAAAAGCTGCCCTTGCCTCCTCCAGCTCCTCTGAAGATTTGTTTCCTTCTATTAATTTCAGATTTGCCGGCTGTATTCCTATCATTAACTGATAAACGATAAAATTCGCTTTCTCCATAAATTCCAATATTCCCATCGCAAGTCCCAATTTCACTTCCGACAAAAACAGCATTGCGTCTTTATACTTCAATCTGCGAGAATATTTTAAAATACCATACGACTTATATATCTCGTCTTCCAGCCTGCCCTTATCGTTCTTAACGATATGCCTTCTGCACTCCCGCTCCTGTCCGATGATCTGCGACGCGATATTTTCCAGATTGCTGATGATCTCCTCTTCCGTCTGCCCCATCGTCTTCTGGTTGGAAATCCGGTAAATGTGCCCGCAGCCGCTTCCGTCCTCACCGTAAAGACCTTTCATATTGATCCCGAAGTGCCCCACCTCACTGATCAGCGCCTGTATCTTTTTGGAATTGCCAAGCGCCGGGAGATGAAGATCAAAAGACGCTTTCATACCGGTCCCCACATTAGACGGACAGGTGGTAAGATACCCGAAATTATCGTCATAAGCATAATCCAGCGCCCCGCCTACCGCTTCGTCCAATACGCACGCGCGCTTATATACCGTCGCGAGATCCATTCCTGCCTCAATGCACTGGATACGGATATGATCCTCTTCATTCAGCATGATCGAACTCTTCTCGTCTTCCGCCGCAAGAAACATTGCCTTACGCTGCTTCAATAAATACCTGCTGATCACATTTCTCTCTGCCAGCGCCTCCTTCTGGACTTCGTCCAGATCCTCCAGGATATAATCATGGTAATCCTTCGTCGCAGGAAGTTTCAGTAAGGTCTTTCCCGCTTTATTTAACATTTTATCCGTCTGCTCCGGCGTAATACGCGGAGAAAAAGGATATTCGGCTAAATTTCTGGCAAGACGTATCCGGCTTGAAATAACAACATCATCATTGGCACCGCTTTCTTCAAACCACCTAAGCATTCTTACCCATTCCTCCTCTGATCAGCTTCATCTCGTCACGGAGCTTTGCCGCCTGTTCATAATCCTCAACCGCAAGCGCCGTCTGAAGTTCTTCCGACAGCCGCTTTAACCTCGTCTCATCGTCCGGCACGGCATAATTGAAACCGTCCCCGTCCAGGCGGACATTATCCGGCGCGGATCTGTATTTTTTACCGGTATGCATGCTGCTGCCCTGTATCTTCTTAATATTATCCAAAATCAGCGGACCGAATACATTATAACATTCCCCGCAGCCAAATTTACCGATCTTGGTAAAATCCTGATAAGTCATACCGCACTTATCACAGCATAGGTGCGTCAGCGGATTGGCCTCCTGACCGCTGTCCAACGCAAGATGGGACGATAAAATCCCCCGGATCAGCTTCGAGAACGGAAATTCCCCCTCCATGTTATAATCCAGTTCCTGCATGCATTTTCCGCACAAATGACGTTCCGTCTTAACTCCATTGACCACTTCGGTGTAATGAATAGTTGCCTCGTTTTGATTACAATTCTCGCACAACATATCATCTGCCTCCCATATACTCATTTAAAATTTCATCAACAATCTGGTGAATTTCCTGCGGACTGACATTCTTGCACAACGCCTTCGCAATGACAAGACGGAGTTCCTTCGACATGGACTCTACCGCCTCCAGCTTATCTAAGTCCACTGCAATGACAGCGCCTCTTCGTCTGTCCAGCTTAATATAACCCTCCTGCTTCAGGACGGCGTAAGCCTTGTTGACCGTATGCATATTGATACCGATACTGTCCGCAAGCTGCCGCACGGAAGGCAGAGAATCTCCCTCATGAAATTCTTCCAGCGCAATTCCCATGATGATTTGATTGATCAGCTGCATGTAAATTGCCTCATCACTATTAAAGTCAATTGAAACAAACATAAGTATCCCTCCATTGTTATATAAATACTATAACAAATGATCCCAAAAGTCAATGTAAACTTATAGCATATTTTCCAAAAAACAGAAAAAGAATCCCTGTTTCGGAATCCTTCTTCTGCATATCCTTTATCCTATAAAGGTAAAGTCATCGTCGTCCTTTTTCTTTTTTCTCCGCTTTGGTTCTTCCTCCTGCTCCTCTTCCTCATCATACTCGTCATCATGGGAGTCATGAAATGTCTTGACCGTAAATATTACCACGATGATCACTACCATTACCAGAAGAACCGCCATCATTCCCAGCGCGATCCTCGTTTTTTTCACATAATTGTTATGCTCATCCTCAAGCTGCTTATATTCATTAGGTGTCTTTTCCGCCTCTTCCGTCGGCTGCGGCTGCGTTTCCTCAATAACCGGCTTTTCCGCAGGAGAAACCGCATTACCGTTTAAAAACGCTCTCTGCATGGTTCCTTCCGCTATATCGTACTGATACCAGCCCGCGTCGCCGTTTACATTGATACAATAAATAATAAAATATCCTGCCGCGGGATTGCTTTCCTCAACCCACACCTTGTATAGCTGGTTGTTGATAATGTACTCGCTTTCCACATATCCCGCCGGAATTTCCACGCTGTTCATCGCGTCAACGTCTTCTACCACCGTATAAGAAAGCCCTTTTGCCGTCACCAGCTTTAAATGCGCAAATTTACCGCTTTGTTCATCGTAAACAACAAACAGCGGGTCCGCTTTTTCAATGGAAGCGTCCGACACACAGAAAATGATATTGCCGTTTGTCAGTCCCTTACCGACAACGATCTTTTTGTTTTTGTAGGTGTAGTCCGCCGCCTCGTAACCTTCCGGAAGCAGCTCCTCCTCAAAGTTACTGATGATCTTATACATAGCGCCGTCAACGTCAACAATAATGTCTTTTTCTTCCTCTTTCGGTTTCTCCGTCACCGGAACTTTCGTGTAAATCGTATATACTTTCTGCTCGCCGTTTTCCGCCGTCACGGTAATTTTCGTCGTATTATCGCCCGGATCCATCACCGCTCCCCAGACGGATACTTTCGCCTTAGCGTCTTCCGGCGTCGCGCTTACCGTTAATCTTGCACAGCTTTCCGTAAGTGTAATATTATATGTGGTAACGTCTTTGGAAAATGCCGGAGTCAATGTTCCGGGGCTTACGGTCAGCGCCGAAAGATTATTGTTTTTCGACTGTGTTGCCGCTCCCTTTACCGTAACATTTCCCGACGATACATACATCTGCATCTGATCCGTCACGGTAGAACTGACGATCGACTGTTCGCTTACCAGCGTGACATTGGAGCTTCCCGCCGTCAAACCTTTAAATTTAACTTTATAGGTAGACTCTCCGCTAAAGGATAAAATGTGGATCTTTCCACCGCCGCCCTGATCGTAGCCGGAAACGGCTTCCAGAACGGCTGCGTCATAAGTTATCCATAAATCCGCCAGCGCCAGGGTTTCCGTACTGTTATCCAGCGTAATGGTAACTTCAACCTCGCCGCCTACCGTTGTTTCCCCGCCGCTGATCAAAACATTGACCTCGCCTGCCGCGTAAATTTTCTGCGGCAGGGCAAAAATCATCATTAAAATCAATACTGCCGCAATTCCCTTACTAATCGTTTTTTTCATCGCTCATTTCCCCTTTACTGCTGAATTGTCGTGACGGAAAGAATATGCCTCTTCAAGTACAATAAATCCATGCTCGTTACACCGTCATACTGTCTGTTGGCGTCCGCCGCCTGCAAATATGCCCCCGTTAAAGTGCTGACCTGGATAATATGCCGTTTTACATAAAGCAGGTCAAGACTGGTTATTTTTCCGTCTCCGTCCGCATCACCATAAATGATCACCGTATACCGTTTCGCTTCTTTTCCCTCTTTATCTACAAACAATACCTGATTGCCCGTCGCGACAATACCCGCGTTGATCGTACCGTCCGGATTAAGGACATATGCCTCGCCTTCGCTGGTCGTTATCCCTTTCAGGAAATCGGCGGCCGACGTCTCCGGCTGGATACCCGTAATATACTTATTGGTATCGTCTAAACTGTAATTCGTCGTTATCTTGTAATCCGTCGCGCTGCTTGGCGTACTCGGTACTGCCGGATTTTCATTTCCCGACGGCGTCACATTCGGCAGGGTAGCCGTATCGCCCCGGTAAACGCGAAGAGTATAGTTTCTCACATCACCGTTTGCCGCCGTTACTTTTATCGTTATCGTATTCGTTCCCTCGGCAACGGCAATGCTGCCCGTACCCTCAATCTTTGCCGAAGCGTCCAGCGCGCCCGCGGAAACATTGATCGTTTCCACATCTTTGCCTACGATAATATCATACTCATATACAAACTTGCTGAATGTCGGGGTCAGATTATATCCGTCAACCGTCAGCGTATTCAATACATTATTCGGACTTCCGTCGCCTGTCGGCTTCGCGCACGGTTCCGCCGGCATATTGTTAAAGACCGGAATGACGAAGACGAGATTTAAATTCTTTCTCATCTCCTCCGTATAACCTTTCGCCACATTTGCCGCCTCGCTGGACGGCGCCAGGATATTGGTCATATACTGGTGCGTATACGGAGTGCCCACAAAATCAAATTTTTCATAATATAGTGTATTCTGACCGATATTGATATAGTTCTTTCCGATATACTCCGCGCCGCCCGCAACCGCCTTGAAGCGGCTTGTCCAGCCTCTCTCCTGCGCGTAGATCAAACCGTTTGTCACCGCGCTTCTTCCGTCGTGCGCATACGCCCCCTGATTGTAGTAATTATAAATACCGGCATAGCCCGCAACCGCGCCCGATATGCTTGGCGAACCACCGTTCGCTCCTACTTCCTGGATAATTCTGGAAGCAAGATGATACGGACTGACGCCCGTTATCTGCGCCGAAAATAAAATTGCCTGCGCATACGTCATCGTACCGCCGTTATCGTCCGCAATGGAAGTTCCCGCCATAAAGGTATTGGCAACGACGCTTTCCACACCGGTCAACGTATGCAGATTCGCGTCATACGCCAGCTTTTCAAACTGAAATATAGAACTGCTGTCTAAGAAATTGCGCGGATCAAGGCAATACGCCACAAGTTCTCTTGACGCCGCCACCCAGTTCGCGCCGTCAAATCCGTACCAGTTTCCCGACGAATAGTCGTAAGCTCCCGGTTCCGCGGACTTCCACGAACTGATATTATTTTTCTCCACAAGGCTTCGTCCTATGAGGCTCTCGTTATCCAGCACGGTATTCCAGTCATAATTAATATGGTCCGCGACAAACGTCCATTTCGGATACTGGGTATGCAGATTACGCAAAGCGTTCTTGTAACTGTCCGGAAACCCTTGGGCATTCAGATAACTTTCAAAATCGGCGTCCTCCACATAGGTGACGTTATTGATCACATTTACAAATTCACTATGTATATATCCGGTATACACCGCGCCTCCGTAATAAAAGGAAATCTGATACCAGATGGAACCGTCGCTTGCGTTTGCCGCTCCCAGGATCGTAACCTCATGGTTGGTATTCAACTGGATCTTTTTTCCGTCGGGTCCTTTTAAATAATCATTGCTGGTACCCGCTCCCACACGGATATTCACCAGATCCCCGTTTACCTTTCCGTTCTGCGCCGCAGATACTTCCTGTATAAAAAATCCCGGAGAACTGACGGTCAGCGGCACAAGCATAAGCAGCGCGCAGCCGATACAGATTATCCTGCAGATTTTCCTTTCCAAACGTTTCATACCCATTATTAACTCTCCTTAATTTCCATAATTACATATAATTATAGATAAATCTACATTTAATGTCAACATATTGTAGGAAAAAACGTCAAAAAATTCCCTTGCATACCATATTTTGTCAAAATAAGATACGCAAGGGAAGAAAAATGAATTTTTATATACTTTATATTTCCGCTATGTTTACAAGTTGAAACTCTTTGGCATGGGCAACCTCGAGGCTGGATATCAGCGCCTTTGCCGTGTCGATACTGGTAAGACACGTCACGCCCGTTTCAATCGCCGTGCGGCGGATCAGAAATCCGTCCCTTGAATGTTCCACACCGCTTGACGGCGTGTCGATCACCAGATCGATCTTATGCTCTAAGAGCAGGTCGAGAAGGGTCGGCGCTTCCTGTTCCAGTTTATTTACTTTGACCGCGTGAACGCCGGCGTTATTCAGATCTCTTGCCGTTCCTCTCGTCGCAAAGATCTTATATCCCAGCGCTTCAAATCTCCTGCCGATATCGATCGCTTCCTGACGGTCTTCCTTGCGGATCGTCATAATGATCTGCTTGTGCTTCGTCGGATTGATCCCCGCGCCCTGGAACGCTTTGTAAAGAGCCTCGTTAAAGTTTGACGAAATGCCGAGGCACTCGCCCGTTGACTTCATTTCCGGTCCCAGACTGATATCCGCGCCGCGGATCTTCTCAAAAGAGAACACCGGCATCTTAATGGCGATATACGAAGACGCTTTCTGAAGTCCCGGTTCATATCCCAGACCTTTGATCGTATTTCCGATGATCACGCTCGTTGCCAGTTTCACGATCGGAATACCCGTCACTTTACTGATATACGGCACCGTTCTGGAAGAACGGGGATTAACCTCGATCACGAACACCTCGTCACCGCATACGATAAACTGGATATTGATCAATCCTTTTACATGCAGCGCCCTCGCAAGCCTCTTGGTGTATTCCACAATGGTGTCCTTCGCGCTTTGGCTGATCGACTGCGCAGGATATACGGAAATACTGTCGCCGGAATGGATACCGGCTCTTTCAATATGCTCCATGATACCCGGAATTAAAATGTCCTGCCCGTCACATACAGCGTCAACTTCTATTTCCTTTCCCACCAGATATTTGTCAACCAGGATCGGGTGATCCTGCTGTATCCTGTTGATAATGTCCATAAACTGAGAAACGTCCTCGTCGGAAATCGCGATCTGCATTCCCTGTCCTCCAAGCACATAGGACGGTCTTACAAGCACCGGATAACCCAGTTCGTTCGCGACGCGGATTGCCTCTTCCCTCGTAAATACTGTATGACCCTGAGGTCTTGGGATCTCACACTCCTCAAGGATCTTATCAAACAATTCCCTGTCTTCGGCAGCGTCAACGTCCTCGGCGCTTGTACCCAGGATCGGGACGCCCATTTTCATAAGGCTCTCCGTCAGCTTGATCGCCGTCTGTCCGCCAAACTGAACCACCGCTCCGTCCGGCTTTTCGATATCCACGATACTTTCCACATCTTCCGGCGTAAGAGGTTCAAAATACAATTTATCCGCAATATCAAAGTCCGTACTTACCGTTTCCGGATTGTTATTAATGATGATCGTCTCGTATCCCTCTTTTTTAAACGCCCAGGTACAATGTACGGAACAATAATCAAATTCAATACCCTGACCAATACGGATAGGACCGGAACCAAGCACCAGCACTTTTTTCGCCGGTTTGGTATCCACAGCCTCATTCTCACCGCCGTAGCAGGAATAATAATACGGCGTCGCCGCCTCAAATTCCGCCGCGCAGGTATCGACCATCTTGTATACCGCGCGGATCCCGTACTCATGTCTCAGTTCCTTGATTTCCGTCTCCGTTTTACCGGTCAGGCGCGCGATCACATTGTCCGGAAACTCAATCCTCTTTGCCTCCGCAAGAAGTTCCTTAGTCAGCGGCTTCCTCCTTAAAGCCTCCTCCATATCTACAATGATCTGTATCTTGTCGATAAACCATAAATCAATCTTCGTGATCTCGTTAATTCTTTCCGGTTCCATTTTCTTACGCAGCGCTTCCGCAATGACCCAGATCCTTCTGTCGTCTACCTTCGCAAGCTGTTCTTCCAGTTCCTCAACGGAAAGTCCGCTGAAATCATAGGACATCAGCGAGTCCACATGCTGTTCCAACGAACGGATCGCTTTCATAAGACCGCCCTCAAAATTCGTACAGATACTCATAACCTCGCCTGTCGCCTTCATCTGCGTCGTGAGCGTTCTCTTTGCGGTGATGAATTTGTCAAATGGAAGTCTTGGCATTTTTACCACGCAGTAATCTAGCGTCGGCTCAAAGCTTGCGTAAGTCTTTTTGGTGATTGCGTTCTGAATCTCGTC